>JAUUYD010000212.1 GCA_030590585.1 Spirochaeta sp. | reverse complement strand
GAAACTTGCGGCCGCTGTCACCTGGGCCCGGATCACCCTCAAATGGAAATCTATGAAGAATCAAAACACAATATCGCCTATCGAAGTCATATTGACGAAATGAATATGGACTCCTCTTCATGGGTTCTCGGCCGGGATTACACTGCGGCCCCCACCTGTGCTACCTGCCACGTATCGGCAACGGTCAATCAGGGTAAAACTCACGATATCGGTAAGAGACTTTCATGGAATATCAGGGCACCTGTTTCTTTTAAAACCGAAGATTCTGATGCTAAAAGAAAGGCTATGCAGGAGGTCTGTATGACCTGCCACAGCCCTGAGTATGTTGAGAATTTCTATCAGCAGTACGATGCGGGTATCGCCCTTTACAATGATAAATTCGCAATACCCACCAGGGACATCGTCGATGAACTCACCGAAGCCGGTCTTCTGGACGACATTCCATTCAATGAGCATATGGACTGGATCTGGTTTTATCTATGGCATCATGAAGGCAGAAGAGCCCGGAACGGCATCGCCATGATGGGACCCGATTATGTGCAGTGGCATGGTTTCTACGATATTGCCGAGCGGTTTTATATGGAGATGATTCCCGAAGCCGAACATCTGCTTCCCGGGGTGAGTGATGAGATTCTATCCAGACCGGAGCATAAATGGTTTACAACCCCCCTGACTCTTGAGGAGCGGAGTGCTATTACGGATCATTACAGCGAATACGAAGATTCGGCAGAGGATAGCTGATTCGTTATGAACAGAATAATTCGAGTTCTCTCTTCACTGAAAATTGCCATAACAGTTATCGTGCTGATTGTGATTCTAGCCATACTGGCAACACTCGTTCCTCAGGGAAGAGAGCCGTCTTTCTACCTGGATCAATTCGGGAGCAGATTGGGGAGCGCGATTGTAGCAGTCCAATTCAATAATTTCTGGAGATCGGCCCTTTTCTTAATACCACTGGCAGTCTTCTTTGTAAATCTATTTGCCTGTTCCCTGCGCCGGCTTATTGGAAGAATTGGCCGGAAGGCTCCTTTGAGGATTGGCCCGGATCTCATCCATTTAAGCCTCCTGATGCTTATTGTTGCCGGTGCAATTACACTTGCTACAAGGCAGGAAACAGTGGTTTTTCTATCTGAAGGCAATTCTTTTGAACTTCCTGACGGTAAAGAAATTCGGCTTAAAACCTTTGATTTCGAAGTGTATGAAGACGGCCGCCCCAAGGACTGGATCAGTCGGGTTGAAGTGGTTAATAACGGTACTGTTGATAAATCCTTCAGTATTGAGGTGAATAAACCGCTGCGGGTGGGGGGGTACCGGATTTTTCAAAGCTCTTATCGTAATGATGTTACTGCTGTACTTGAGAGAGATGATGAAAAACTGATGATAAGACCCGGGGAAGCCATGCCCTATGAGGATGGATTTATCGGTTTTCTCGAATACCAGTCTACTTTTGATGGAGATGTCGCAGTTTTCATTCAGGAAAAGAATGGAAAACAGACTCAAAGATTTCTGACTGTCGGGGAAAGTCTCTCGGGAGTCCTGCTGTCCGATCTGCTTGTTCATAGTGAAACAGGACTTCAGGTTGTTACCCAAAGAGGAATCTTTCTCATCTACCTGTCACTGTCTATTCTCTGTATCGGACTCTTTCTAAGCTTTTATCAGAAACTGGGAGATATGAATTAATGCTCGCAACCATCGCATTCATCCTGCAATTATCGGTTCTGATCATAATGGCTTTTTTTCTGTTCAAGAGCGGCGGAAGCCCTAAAGGTGCACAGGAAAACAGAAACCGCAACGTCAGCAGCATCACCAGGGATTCAATTCCCTCTTATATTCTTCTGATTTCCGCAGTGTTGCTTCTGGTTGAAATTGTTGTCCGCAGTATTAAAATCAATTTTGTGGCAATTACCAATACCTATGAGTCATTGGTTTTCTTTTCAGCGGTTATCATGATTGTGTTGGCTGTCGGGAAGTTGAAATTCAAGGATTCTTTCGGTTCAATAATTTTGTTCGGTGGAACCGTGGTTTCACTGGCTCTTCTGGCTATCGCTTCATCACCCATTGCTCCGGACAGTATAAATCCGCCGATACCGGCCCTACAGTCATCATGGCTGGTGCTCCATGTGACATTCGCATTTATCGGTGAAGCATTTTTCGTCGTATCATTTGTATCCTCCATCATGCTTCTGGCGACAAAGGATGATGAGAAAAGGGCAAATCTGGATAAAATAACTTACACAGCCATAGCAATCGGATATCCCATATTTACAGCAGGAGCCCTGGTCTTCGGTGCAATCTGGGCAGCCAATGCCTGGGGTAGTTTCTGGTCCTGGGATCCCAAAGAAACCTGGGCTCTGATTACCTGGCTCACCTACACACTCTATCTGCATGTCCGGCTGTATAAGAAACTTCGGGGGCCTTTGAGCGCCTGGATATCGATTGTTGGATTTCTGTTTACGCTCTTCACGTTCTTTGGAGTTAACTTTCTTTTATCCGGGCTGCACAGCTACGGATAGGACTGGTTTAAATCCGGGTTGGAGATTTCCTCTTCATTTTCGGGAGCATCATTGCGAATGGAATGGCCAGAAGAGCAGTGAAACTGCTGATCTGGTAGGTGATCTCCATTCCGTAATGATCAGACAGAAACCCAACCAGAAGCAGCATCAGAGAGCTCAGGCCGAAGCTGATAGTCATGTATATACCATTTACGAATGCGCGATGTTCAGTATCCAGCTCCTGAACAATTGCCAGCATAACCGGCCCGGGTGCCAAAAGGAAAAACCCGGTAAGAATCAGAATCGGAAAGGTGAAGATCCCCTGGGTTTGGAGAAAAATCCACATCAGCAGAGGGGAGGCAACAGTTATAATCAGCATGGCAATTCGGCGTCCGATACGGTCGGACAGTGTTCCAGCCGTTAAAGTTCCGATCACTCCGGCAAACTGTATCACCGACAAGGCTATTCCGGAAAACCACAGAGAATTTCCTTTTCCGGTCAGGTATACCGAGAGATACAGGGTGAGGGCTGATTTCATGGCAGCCCGGAAGAATATAATCAAACCGAGTATTAAAAATGTGGATGAGAACTTTTTGTATGTTGATAAGTAGCTGACTTTAGTTTTTACCCTGTGAAAATCTTCCCTGATGTCAATCTTTCTTAATTGAAAAAACAGAATGATTGATGAGAGTAATCCAAAAGGTATCAGCTTGTAACTGCCTTCCAATCCCCATTGGGTAACTGCAGCAACAATGATGAGCGGCCCCAGTGTCCTGGCCATTTCTCCACCCACCATGAAAAAGCTCATACCCATTCCCAGCTTCTTTCCGGAGATATGTCTAATCATGACAGGGGATGGAACATGAAAGAGTGTAGAACTGATTCCGGCAATAAACACAAGTATCGCAAGTATCAGATAACTCGGAGCCAGTCCTATCAGACTCATGGAAATTGTGGTAATTGCCGGAGCAAAAATAACAAAATACCGAACCTTGAAATTATCAGCAAGAATTCCGACAAGGGGATTGAAAAGAGAGGGTATTTTCTGAATAACAGAGAGCATCCCGGCCATGGAAAGACTGATTCCAAGTTTGGCAACAATCAGGGGGAGTATGGGTGCCAGAAAAGAGGTGTAAATATCATGGGCCATATGGGCCAGACTGATAGTGACGATGTCCCCGGTGCGGAAACTCTCACTTTGATGATTTTCTTTACCGGGTTCTTTCTTTTCTTCCATTGGAGTAATCCTTAAAGTGAGCTGGATGACTTTTACACGAAGCCTCTTTTTTGTACAGCTCCTTTGAGAACCCCTGAACCCCAAGATCCGGAATCCATTGATCTGTTAAAGTGATCTATGTGAGAGAAAATTGGTATTGAGCCTATTGACGAAAAAAAGAATTGAGAAAATATTAAGGTACAACTCACTATCAGAAATAGTATGGTTGATTTTTGATAGACTGATAAAAAATCAGAATATTTAATTTAAGCAGATTAAAAACCAATGGAGGTTTTAAAATGAAAATGATTAAAAATAAAGAATTATTGGTAGGTGCAGACATTGCCGGCGTACCTCTTAAAAACGCGATTGTGGCTTATCTTGAGGAAAACGGGTGGACAATCACAGATATCGGTGTAAAGACTACAGAAGAAAAAAATCCTGAGATGTTTCATAGAATTGGCATCAGAGTTGGAGCGAAAATTACCGAAGGTGAATTTGAAAGAGCACTGATTTTCTGTGGAACAGGCATGGGTATTCATATTGGCGCAAGTCAATGCCCAGGTGTACATTCCGCCGTGGTAGAAAGTGTAGAATCTGCAAAACGCTGTATAACTGGTAATAACTGTAATGTTATGGCAATGGGTGCTCAGTATGTCAGCTCTGAAAAAGGTATTGAAGCGGCTAAGGCTTATCTTGAAAACAACTTTGGCGAAGGCTACGAAAGTTGGAAAAATTTTAAAGAATTTCATCAGTTGGCTTATGATGAGATGGATGCATTTGATTACGAGGCATTTAAGAATAATGGATTTGAGATTATAAAACTTGGAGAAGTTGAATTAATCATTTAGTCAGCTTTGCCAGGTCTATGATTAGTGGTGGCGAAAAATTGCTCTCCTGGAAATATAGGGAGATATAATCGTCATCGCTAAAGGGCTGTAGGAAAGCCGGCGATATTTGTCAATATCTCTTAACCCGCTACTGTGGAGTTACACACACTTTGGAGGATTTCTCAGTGAAAATCGAAAAGATCAGTTGGAACGGTGTTAATTCAGTACGGTTTGAAAGCGGCAGCACCGAGATGATAATTGTGACTGACTATGGTCCAAGGATAGGCTTCTTCGGCTCTAAAGGCGGTAGAAACCTGCTCTTCTGGGATGATCAGGATCGAGGGCGAAACGACTGGAAGCTCAGGGGCGGGCATAGAGTCTGGATTATGACTGATGGAGCGGATGAGTCAGAGTTAACCTACCGGGCCGATAACGATCCATGTACGATTGAAGAGGACGTGAATAGCGCAACAATCTGGTCGAAACTCGATCCTGTCAACTTTACCAGACGTGGTATTCGAGTGGCGTCCACTCCCGGCGGAAATTTTGCGGTAACTTCACTTGTTAAAAACGATGGTGAAATGCTTCTTTCATGCGGCATCTGGGCACTCACTTGTACTCTCCCCGGTAAAGAGACCGAGTATGCCTTTCCTCTGGGAGACGATTCAGGCTGGGACACTTTTAAATCAATTCAATTCCGTAAATGGGGACCTTGTGACG
>JAUUYD010000190.1 GCA_030590585.1 Spirochaeta sp. | reverse complement strand
CCCCGGTGATATCGATCATGGCATCTACCTTGATGACATCGCCGTTAATTACGACTTTCCCCATACCCGGTACCATCATACCGTCCTTGATTGTCTTCCCTTCCAGCAACTGGAGGGCAACCCAGGTCATGGCAAATCCGGCATCGCCCGGATCCCAGAGGATACCGTGATCCATGGAGCCGTCTTTCAGATATTGGGCAGCATGAGCGGGAAGTACCGTTCCAACCACCGAAACTTCCACTATCAAGCCCTTTTCACGAAGTGCCTGAGCCGCTCCCGGAGGTCCCAGGCTGCCGAAGCCGACAATGCCCTTAAGATCGGGGTAAGCCTGGAGAAGCTCGAGTGTACGCTGCTTGGAAAGTTCCTGATCTTCACCGCAGGGAATACGTTCGGTTACCAGCTCCATTCCCGGATACTTGTCGGCAGCATAAGCCATTCCAACATCAGCCCAGAGATTGTGCAGTGGAACTGTGAGAGAACCGACGAAAACCGCAAACTGACCGGACTCGCCCATATACTTGGCAAGCATGTCCCAATGATGCCGGCCGAAGTTCTCATTATCAATCAGCTCAATATCAAAGTCTTTACCCTTCTGATCCGGGGACTCATGAGTAATAATGATGATACCCGCATCCCTTGCACGGTTGTATACCGGTTCCAATGCCGTCGCATCGTTCGGGGTAACACAGATAGCATCAACGCCTTTACTGATGAGATCTTCTACCATTCGGACCTGCTGGGCGGGATCCGCATCCGCAGGACCAATCTGGTATGAATTCACGCCAAGTTCTTCCGCGGCCCGGTTAACACCGACTTCCATACGGTTAAACCAGGGAATACCAGTGATTTTTACGACTGTTGCAATTTCATACACGTCGTCACCTGCATCCGACCCACCGCCGGCAAAAACAAATGATGGCGTCAGTAGAATCAATGCGATAGCCGCTCCTACCAGGAAACCTTTTTTCATTCTGAACCTCCAAATTCCGGAGCAATGCCCCGTATTTTCTGCTTATTCACAGTCTCCACCCAGTAATGTTCATATGTCAACACTTATTACACGCAAATTATCATATTTGTTCTAATTTGATCACTTATATCGATTCAATTCTGTTTTTAAACCTTATTTGTTACAATATCACTAACAATTATGACAAAAAAATTTCAACAATTGTTATATTTATATGCCTTGATATCAATCGCAAGTAATTTAAGGGCTTGATACAGTCTTATAGTCCCACCTTGCTTATACTGTTGACAAAGGAACATGAATATTGATAATATTGAACGAGTTAGAACATCTTGCTGTGATTATTGTAACATAATTAAAAGCGGCTCATGTTCAATTATTACTGCAGCAGCCTGGAGGCCAGTGTGGAAATTACATTAGAAGGGATGGTAGCGGTGGTAACCGGTGGATCCCGGGGAATTGGTGCCGCCATCAGCCTCTCGTTTGCAGAATCCGGCGCGATGGTAGTGATTAATCACTTAGCTATGGATCGTGATATCGAAGGATTTAATACTGTCCGGAGTAAAATTGATAAGATCGGAGGCCGATGCATTTCGGTACCCGGTGACATAACGGACAGCTCATTCTGTAATGATCTTTGCCGGATTGCCGTCGAGAAATTCGGAAGACTGGACATACTCGTGAACAGCGCGGGTTTTGCCGTACAGGCCGGCTGCCTTGAGGTATCTGATGAACTCTGGAAAAACGGAATAGAAGTCAATCTTTCAGCGGCGTTTTATACAAGCAGAGCGGCATTGAAACACATGGAAGATACAGGCCAGGGCCGTATTATCTATATCGGCTCCTCGGGTTCGATTACCGGTGGCTGTGGTTCGGCTTTTTACTCAGCCGCCAAAGCGGGAATTAATGGTCTGGTCCGGAATCTTTCCAAGGAACTGGCCCCAAGAGGTATCACCGTAAATGCCATTCTTCCGGCCCTGATTGAAACTGACCTTCTCCGGGATCGCCATTCTGATCCTGAAAAGCGAAAGGCCCTGGTAGACAGAGTGCCTGTAGGACGACTCGGGCAAGCGGAAGATGTGGCAAACGTCGTAGTCTTCCTGGCATCCGACAAAGCGGAATTTATAAGCGGACAGCTCATCATCGTTGATGGTGGATCGACTTACAAATAATAATAAATATTTTTGGAACTACCTCAGGAGGTAAACAATGGACAAGAAAGAAAAAGACGCAATGATTCAGAAGGCATTCGATCTCGGGTTCAAATATGAACGTGACTATCGTGGATGCGCCCAATGCGCCATAGCAGGCATGTATGATGCCATGGGCATTCAAAATGACGCTGTGTACAAAGCGGGAAGCGGTCTGGCAGGAGGCGGCGGTGAGTGCACTACCGGAAATTGCGGGGGATACACCGGTGCATCCATGGTTCTGGCATCTTTCTTCGGCAGAACACGTGAGAAAGAGGCAACAGAGGATGGACGTGCCGACAAATATGACTCTTTCCGAATGACCCGTGCGGTCCATGATAAATTTGTAGAGAAATATGACAGTGTCATCTGTGAAGGTGTACAAAAGACTCTCTACCACGGACAGTCATACGATCTTCGTGAAGAAGATCAGAAGCAGGCCTTCCGGGACGCCGGTGCTCACCATGATGATGACAAGTGCTGTATGGCGGTTGGAGATGGCGCCCGTTGGGGTATGGAAATACTGTTGGATGAATTGGAATCTCAGGGTATGACCCTGGATGATTTCCGTGATGCCAATGGAAACCAGAAGGATCCGGAGTAAATTATGCCCGAAGCAGATAATGAAGGCCGCAACTATCACGTTGAGAATAAAGCCAAATCGGAACTTTTTTTCCTTAAAGGATCGAATGAACTCGGATGGGGCATGAAAAATCGTCTGGCCCGGGTTTTCAATCCCAAGGACGGCAGAACCATCATGCTCGCCATCGATCACGGGTATTTTCAAGGACCGACGACCGGCCTGGAACGTATTGATGTCGATATTATGCCCCTTGTCCCGTATGCGGACACTTTGATGCTCACCCGGGGCATCCTGCGCACAATCGTACCCCCGTCGATCACCAAACCGATTATGATTCGGGCCTCCGGCGGACCAAGTATCCTGAAAGAACTCTCAAACGAAGAAATTGCTATGGATATCGAAGATTCCATACGACTGGGTGTCTGTGGTACGGCTATTCAGGTGTTCATCGGTGGTGAATTCGAATCCCGCAGCGTCATAAATATGACAAAGCTGGTTGATTCCGGTTTACGTTATGGTATTCCCACTATGGCCGTAACTGCCGTCGGACGTGAAATGGCAAGAACTCCGAAGTACTTCCGTCTTGCAACCCGGATTTGTGCTGAACTCGGCGCGCACATTCTCAAGACGTACTATACAGACGAGGGCTTTGAGACGGTTACCGCCAGCTGTCCGGTTCCAATCGTAATCGCAGGTGGAAAAAAGCGGCCGGAAATGGATGCTCTGGAAATGGCCTACCGTGCAATAGACCAGGGTGCCGCCGGGGTGGACATGGGACGAAATATATTCCAGTCGGATTCTCCTCATGGAATGATGCAGGCCATCAACGCTATCGTCCACGGAAATGCCAAACCAAAGGAAGCCTTCGATCTTTACAAGCAGGTTAAATCCGAGGAACAGAAATAAATATGAAACTGTATCAGAAACACCAAAAGGAAATCGAAGATTTTCTGTATGTCTGCAACTGGCTGAGCGATCGACGTTTTGTAACAAGTCACGGCGGCAACCTTGCCTACAAAGTGGATGAGAATCTCTACCTTATAACACCCACACGGCGTTACAAGAATATCCTCGAACCTGAAGATCTCGTCTTTGTGGATATTGACGGTAAGACAATCGCGGGCAGCCGTGAACCAACTGGTGAAATGCCCATGTATCTGAACCTCTTCAAGTATCGCCCGGATATACGCTCGGCTATTCATTGCCATCCGCCCTATACCAATGCCTTCGCCATCCTGAAAAAGAACTGGCTGATGAGACCCATCTTCCCTGAAACGATCGTTGAGGTGGGACCGGTACCGGTTGTGCCTTACGGAGAGCCGATAACTCAGCAGCTTGCGGATAATTTCAAGCCTTTCCTGCAGAATTACAATACGTTCATCATGGAAAGTCACGGCATTACGGCTATCAACCCTTCGGATATCATAAGGTTGATGCATATCGTGGATATGCTTGAAGTAAGCTCAATTTCAATTCTCTCCGCCATCGCGGCGGGAGAGATAAAGGAGATTCCAAAGGAAGAAGTGGTAAACCTGGCCAATACCATGAAAACACGTGAGCTTCCGATGATCGGTGCTCCAGGAGCCAATAAAAGTATTGTCGATCTCTATTTCCCGGAGTGATTTGATGCATACGTATTTAAGCCTGGATATCGGAACTACCGGAACGAAGGTCGCACTGGTATCTGAAGTCGGAAAAACCATTAATGATGCGTATGCGGAATATCCAATTGATGCTCCCCGTTCCGGTTTCGCTGAACAGGATCCTGAAGCCTGGTGGAACGCCATTGTGGCAGGCTGTCAGTCACTTCGGGATTCGAATCCGGTGGAGATGAAGGCAATTATAGCCATCGGTATTTGCGGCCAGATGCACACTCATGTCTATCTGGACGGTAAAGGAAGGCTTCTCCGATCGGCGATCACCTGGATGGACCAGCGCGCTCAGCACATCGTCGAAGAACTCAATACCGACAAGAAATTATCGACCATAATTATGGATGAAACATCAAACAATGCGACATCAACCTATACCGCGCCCCAGGTTTCCTGGGTTCAGAAGAACGATCCGGACACATGGACTCGTACAAAACATATTCTTGTCGCCAAGGATTTCATTAAATATCGTCTGACCGGCGAAATGATGACCGATTATTCGGAGGCTTCGGGAACACTGCTTTTTGATGTCAGAAACCGGAAATGGTCTGATACGATGTTCGATCTCTTTTCCATACCCCGATCGGTATTTCCTGATGCGGCACCTTCCACCACCGTCTCCGGTCGTGTTACCGGAGAAATCGCACGACTCACCGGCATTCCCGAGGGAACGCCGGTGGCAAACGGCAGCTCCGACAATTCCGCCGCAGCCCTGGGAGCGGGAATGACGGATAAAGGTCAGGTAACTCTCATCATCGGAACCGCGGGGGTTATCAGCGCCTGCAGTGACGCTCCCCTGCCCGACGATAAAAATCGCGTCCTCTGCTGGAACTACGGCCTTGAAGACCGATGGATAAATCTGGGTGTTATGCAGACAGCCGGAGAGTCCCTTAACTGGTTCAAGAATGCATTTGAAACCGGTAACGATAAAAGCAGTGGAGACATTTTCTCCGTTTACGATAATGAAACCGCCGACGTACCCGACGGTTGTGACGGCCTGCTTTTTTTACCCTACCTCAACGGAGAACGAACGCCCTATTGG
>JAUUYD010000299.1 GCA_030590585.1 Spirochaeta sp. | reverse complement strand
GAAGGCGGTGGCATCATCCTTGTAATCGACAATCACAAAATCCGGATCGGCAGTATCCCAGACTTTTTTGGCTTTGCCCTCGTAAATCATTTCTGTTTTCGCGTGTAATTCATTACTCATAGTTCTACCCCTCCGCCGTTATCGGCAATAAAATCATTTCTCATTTTCTCACGCCATGTACCAAGACGGCGTGAGAGGTCAGCATCAACCAGGGCCAGCATCTGTACCGCCAGCATACCGGCATTGAACGAATTATCGATACCCACTGTCGCCACCGGTATGGGCTTGGGCATCTGAACCATCGAATACAGCGCGTCGGTACCGTTCAGCTTTGCAGAAAGCGGTACGCCGATAACCGGCAGTATGGTTTTCGAGGCAACCACTCCCGGCAGATGGGCTGCCAGCCCGGCACCGCAGATAAATACCTTCACACCGGAATTCTGCATCTCCTCCAGGCGCCGCTCCAACTCGTCGGGAACCCGATGAGCCGAGAGAACATGGGCCTCCCAGGGAATATCAAACTCCTCCAGACATCGGGCCGCTCCCCTCATCTTCTCAACATCACTCCGGCTCCCGAACAAAATACCAACTTTCATATCAAGCTCCCCTCCTTTTTTCATCATTCATCATTAGCTATCGAAACCATGCCACACCCCCGGCAATCAGCGGCTGTTCCACTTCCATCCCGGGAATATCTATCAATGTGCCCTTCCGCCAGCGCTCACTGTGCCCCATTTTCCCCAGTATCCTGCCGCAGGGGGAAATTATTCCCTCAACGGCCATATCCGAACCGTTGGGGTTAACATCTCCCCCCATTCCGGGAGTTCCCCCGGCATCACAGTACTGAAAAGCAATACGTCCGGATGCGGACATTTTTTGAAGCATCTCCTCAGAAGCGGCGAACCGTCCCTCACCATGACTCACTGCCATACTGTGAACATCCCCCGGGCTGATACGGAAAAGCCATGGACTGTCGGCTCCCGAGGCAACAGTTCTGACAACCCTTGCGACATGTCGGCCGATACGGTTGTGTGTCAGAGTGGGATGATCAGGATTCGGGATTCCGGGTTCGCCTGTCATCAGCCATCCGCTCTTGATAAGAGCCTGGAAACCATTACAGATACCGAGAATTAATCCGTCCCGTTCCAGAAGTCTCCGGACGGCTTCTGCCACCCTGTCCTGACGAAGAATAGCGGCAATGTATTTCCCCGCACCGTCAGGCTCATCTCCGGCGGAAAATCCCCCGGAAATATACAGTATCTGACTTTTATCAATGCTTCCGGCAAAATCGTTAAGGGCCGTATGCAGTTTTTCATAATCTCTATCGAGAAAAACATGTTCCACCGGGAAGCCGCCTGATCGGCTGAAGGCCCTACCGGCATCATCCTCGCCGTTGGTACCGGGAAATACCGGGATACAGACCCTCGGTTTTGCAATTCCTGAAGTCCGGTGTCCCTTCCGGATTAGCCCTGCCGGTTTGCCGTCGGCCAGTTCAACCGGTTTATTTGGACTGAGGTCTTCAGGCCAGACTTCCGAAAACGCCGACTTCCAGGAGGTTTCAGCATCATCAAGGCTGACCGATCCTCCGGACCATGAAATTTTCGGTTCGGCAATGCTGATCCCAAGTATTCTCATATCCGCGCCGGCTCTTTCCGCGTCAGCAGTCAATTCAACCGCAGAGAGCTTTGAGGCTATGATAAGCGCGCCGTAATCGGCGTAGAACGGCGAAATCTGTTCGGCTGCCGCATCCAATTCAACTCCGATTTTATTGCCCAGGCACATCAGTACAAGTTTTGCGGCCCATCCTCCAATTCCTACAGATGCTCCGGATTTAAGATGACCTCGTGCCCCCAGGTTTTCAATCCAGTCCCAGCCGGCTGCCAATCTGTCGAAATCCGGTGGGTCTGCTGAAGGAACTCTCCGGGATGAACTCAAGGCGCTTTTCCGGGGAGTTTTTCGTCCCGAAACCAGAGCCAGAGTTAAGCCTTCACCACTCAGAGCAGCCGATACAGCTCTTGAAGCGTCCATAGACGCCGCGGAGAATGCGATGATGGTAGGAGGTACATTCAGCTCTTCAAAACTACCGCTCATACTGTCTTTTCCGCCGATGGCAGGCAGCCCCCATTTCCGCTGCACTGTAAGAGCTCCAAGAAGAGCGGCCAGGGGCTGCCCCCATGCTTCAGGTCCCTGATCTGTCCTGCCGAAAAACTCCTGCAGGCTGAATCGTACATTTCGCCATGAGGCACCGGCGGCTGTTATTCTTGTGAGAGCTTCAATAAGGGCATACTGCCCCCCGCGAAAAGGGCTGATTGAAGCAAGTGCCGGATCGAAGCCCACACTTATTATACCGGCAGTACCTACATTTCCCTTTGCAGGGAGCAGGTGGATTGAAGCCTCCGCCGGGGTTAATTGAAACACTCCGCCGTGAGAGGCCAATACAGTGGTACCGCCGACACTGCCGTCAAATCGTTCTTCAAGTCCAATGCGGGAAGAGACTTCCACTGAAGAGAGAACTTTCAGAATATTTTCAGCTGTCAGGGAGTCCATACCAGCCGGCTCATCGGCGAGCTCTTCACGCCCCCTGGAGTTCGTCGGTTTAATATGCACCCGGGCCTGCCGGCGTACCCCGTTGGTATCCAGAAGATCCCGGCTGAGATTGATTAGCTGCTGCCCACGCCAGTTCATTCGGAGCCTTCGGTCCCCGCTTACTTCAGCTACAACAATCGCCTCAAGGTTTTCTTCATTTGCCAGGCGTATAAAAGATTCGGCATCACCTGGATCAACAACAACGGCCATTCTCTCCTGAGACTCGGAAAGGGCCAGCTCCAGGCCGTCCAGGCCCTGATATTTCACCGCAACGGCATCCAGATTGATATCAAGGCCATCAGAAAGTTCCCCGACGGCAACGGCAACGCCCCCGGCGCCGAAATCGTTGCATCGTCGAATCAAACGGGACGCTTCAGGGTTCCTGAATAACCTCTGGAGCTTGCGCTCCTCAGGGGGATTACCCTTCTGTACCTCGGCGCCTGCCTTTTCCAGGGAGCTCCCGTCATGTGCCACCGATGAACCGGTGGCACCGCCAATTCCATCCCGTCCGGTACGCCCCCCGACAAGGATTACCTTGTCCCCGGTCTCAGGTATTTCCCTGACAACATTCAAAGCCGGGGATGCACCCATTACAGCACCGCATTCCAGTCTTTTAGCTTCATATCCCGGATGATAAAACTCCCGGACAACTGCCGTGGCCAAACCCAGCTGGTTCCCGTATCCGGCATATCCCTCAGCGGCTCCGTGAGCAATGAGTCTCTGTGGGAGCTTCCCTGTCCGGGCTTCAGAGGGGTTCTGACGAGGATCGGCACCGCCTGATACCCGCAGAGCCTGATGGACATAGGCCCTTCCGGAGAGAGGATCACGAACGGCACCGCCGAGGCAGGTGGATGCCCCGCCGTAGGGTTCTATTTCGGTGGGGTGATTATGAGTTTCATTCTTGAATGAGAGGAGCCAGGGCTCCCGGGATCCGTTAATAAGGGCATCAACTTTCAAGGTACAGGCATTGATTTCTTCGGAAACATCCCAGTCCTTCAACCCGCCGTTCTGTCGGTTTTCCCGGGCGGCAATTGTGGCAAGATCCATCAACGTCCGGGGGGTCTCTTCCCGACCGCATACTGAGCGAGCCTTATCCCATTCAGAAAGTGCCTCAAGGATTTCAGCTGATTCAATTGATTCTGCAACGCTTATGTCAGTCAGTTCGGTCTCGAATGTTGTATGACGGCAATGATCCGACCAGTATGTATCCAGTACCTTCAGTTCTGCCAGAGTGGGATCTCTTTTTTCGTACTTATCAAACCAGATACGGATAAATTCAAAGTCTTCAGCAGCTAGAGCCAGGCCGTATAACATTCGAAGCTGTGCCAGCCCTTCTGTATCAAGATTTTGGAACCCTTTTACTATTGGAACCATCCCGGGTTCAGGAACCTCTTCACCCAGTGAGCTGCAACTGAGGTTTTTCTCTCGGGACTCCACAGGGTTGATGAGCCATTTACCGATATTTTTCAGATCATCATCAGAAAGAATCCCCACGGGAATAAAAATATCAGCTCTTTGAACTGCAATTTCCCGATTCGGATGAATCAGCCGGAGTCCTCTTGCGGCGGAATCGGCACGCTGGTCGAACAATCCTGGAAGTAGTTCCCGGGCAATAATATTATTACTCCTGGATAATCCGGTGATACTGTTCAAACCGTATACGGCGATATCAGAGCCCGGTTCATAAAGAAGACCCGGTGCCGCATGAAATAGTTCTTCACTGCTGAGTCCGGATATTTCATACATCGT
>JAUUYD010000270.1 GCA_030590585.1 Spirochaeta sp. | reverse complement strand
GACCGGTTCAATCCCCTGAAGCATTCCCCGGCTAATCCCTATGCCTTTACTGAGCAGGGTGTGGCCATGCTTTCGGCTGTTTTACACAGTGAAACAGCAATCAGGATGAGTATCAAGATTATCAATGCCTTTGTGGAGATGAGAAAGTTCATCCAGCAGAACGCCAATGTTTTTGCCCGGCTGGATTCGGTGGAGCGGCGGCAGATTGCCTTTGAATCAGCAACGGAGAAAAATTTTGAGAAGGTGTTTCAAGCATTGGAAGCGGGGGAGCCTTCAAAGCAGGGTATTTTCTACGACGGGCAGATATACGATGCCTATACTTTTGTTGCTGATCTTGTGCGTAAAGCTGAAAAATCACTGGTTCTTATTGATAATTATGTAGATGATTCGGTGCTGACCCTGCTCAGTAAGCGCAAATCCGGTGTTGATGCGTTGATATATACCAAAACCATCTCAAAGAAACTTGCTCTGGATCTCAAAAAACATAACCAGCAGTATCCTGCAATCAGAATTGAAATATTTAAAGAGGCCCACGACCGTTTTCTGATTCTAGACGATAACGATATCTATCATTTCGGTGCATCGTTGAAAGACCTCGGGAAGAAGTGGTTTGCCTTTTCCCGATTCGAGACCGGGGCGGTGGAAATGCTGGGAAGGCTTGGGAGGGGCTCCAGGCATGGGGAGTAAATGGATAAACTATCGATTAGAAGAAATCTCACTAGGTTTTTCTATGGGTCCGTTTGGTTCAAATATCAAAAAAGAAAACTTTATTGATGGTGGTGTGCCTGTAATTCGCGGTAAAAATATGAATTTTTATCGTTATGTAGATGGAGAATATGTATATTTATCTGATAGTAAAGCTGATGAACTTCATAGGAGTAATTGTTTCCCAGGAGATCTTGTATTTACTCATCGTGGGACAATCGGTCAAGTTTGCATAATCCCAAAGGGGAAATTTAAACGTTATGTTGTTTCTCAATCGGGTATGAGAGCAACAATAGATTTAAAGCAAGCTAACAGTCTTTTTATTCTGTATTTTTTTAAATCGCATTTTGGGCAACATGAGCTTTTACAAAACAAGTCCCAAGTTGGGGTGCCGGCGATTGCAAATCCATTAAAATCGTTAAGAGCGGTCCGTTTATTTCTTCCCTCTCTAACCGAACAACGTGCCATCGCCCACATCCTCGGTTCCCTCGACGACAAGATCGAACTGAACCGCCGAATGAATGAAACCCTGGAAGCCATGGCTCAGGCTTTGTTTCAGAGTTGGTTTGTGGATTTTGATCCGGTGATCGACAAGGCTCTGGCAGCGGGGAAAGCGATTCCTGAGGAACTGGAGGAGAGGGCGGAGCGTCGTCGTGCTTTAGGTGATCGGAGGCGGTCCCTGCCGGCGGATGTTGAGAGCCTTTTTCCTGATGAGTTTGAACATACCGATGAGATGGGGTGGGTGCCGAAGGGGTGGAAGGTTGGGACTTACATTGATGTAACTGATTCAATCTTCAGTGGAGGCACTCCGGATACTCGTAAAGAAGAGTATTGGAACGGTCCGTTTAGCTGGTTCTCTTCTGGAGAGACCAGAGAAGCCTTTATCACTGAATCTGAAAAAAATATAACCAGTCTAGGCATTAAAAATTCATCTACCAAATTGGCAAAACCAGGTGACACTCTTATTGCGTCTGCTGGACAAGGACATACTCGAGGCCAGACATCTTTCTGTTCGATAGAAACCTATTTCAATCAATCAGTCGTCTGCTTAAGACCTCTTAAATCGGATAATAGTTATTGGCTTTTCTTCTCATTATATCGAAGATATGACGAATTTAGGACGGTTTCAGACTCACATAGTATTCGTGGTAGTTTGACGACTAGATTGATCTCCTCCTTGGAGATCCTTATGCCGAGTTCGAGGAGCATTAAGATATTTTCCTCAACCGTTTCTGGGTTCACTGATAAAATTATTTCGAATAAGAGGGAAATACATCACCTATCAGGCATCCGTGACACTCTCCTCCCAAAACTCATCTCAGGAGAACTCCGCATCCCCGATGCCGAGAAGATGGTGGAGAAGGTTTTGTGAATATCTGCATGGAGTGGTTATGAAATCAGAATTAACTCTTGAATCACTCCAATCTCAGATTTCTCTTGGCGAGGATAGTTCTCATCAATTTAAACAGAATATCACCAATGCCGAGTCCCTTGCAGCTGAGATGGCGGCTTTTGCTAATACTGGCGGGGGAACTATTTATATTGGTGTTGCTGATGATGGGTCTGTTCCCGGGTAGAGTTTGTCGGATGTGGGCCGGATAAATCAGCTTATCGGTAATGCTGCGAGTCAGGGGATTCGGAGTCCTTTGACTGTTGAAAGTGAAAATGTGGCGGTGGACGATGGACGATGGGCGGCTGGTGATTGTGCTGAAGGTTCCCAAGGGGATTGATAAGCCGTATTTCGATAAGAATGGGGTTATCTGGCTGAGAACCGGGTCTGATAAGAGGCGGGTGAATTCAAAAGAGGAGCTTAGACGCATTTTTCAGTTGACCTCCCAGTTCCATGCGGATGAGCTGCCTGTTAAAGCGGGGGTGGAAAAACTCGATAAGCTGCGATTTCGGGATTTTCTCAGGGATTATTACAAACAGGAGTATCCGGATTCATCGGAAGAATTATTAAAGCTCCTTCAGAATATGAATCTTGTTGCTGATGGTGGAAAAATGACATTGGCCGGGGTTCTGTTGTTTGCCGAGCAGCCGGAGTTGATTGTTCCCCAGTTTGTTGTTAAAGCGATCCGGTATCCGGGGAACCAGATTCATACAAGCGATTATGCTGATACTGAGGATTTTTTCGGACCGTTGCAGAAGGTTTTTCATGATTCTCTGGCAGTTATTATGCGGAATCTTCATAAGCTGCAGGCCGGGCAGGGTGTGAATTCGCCGGGAGTTCCTGAAATCCCTGAAATGGTTTTCGAAGAACTTCTGGTTAATGCGCTTGTCCATCGTGATTATCTGGTGAGTGCGCCGATAAGGCTTTTCATCTTTGATAACCGGATCGAGATAATCAGTCCGGGTTATCTGCCGAACAACCTCACTGTGGAAAAGATTCGAGCCGGGAATTCCAATATCCGGAATCCAATACTGATGTCTTTCGCGGCCAAGGGAATCCTGCCATACCACGGATTGGGATCGGGGATTTGCCGGGCATTGGAGAAGTGGCCGGAGATTGAATTCGAAGATAATCATGAAGCTTGTCTGTTCACTTCGACGGTATATCGGTCAACGACGGTAGAAACGACGGTAGAAACGCGGGTAGAAACGCGGGTAGAAACGCGGGTAGAAACGCAAGAATTAATAATGAAAGCCCTAAAAGAAAATCCCAATCTGACAATGGCAGAGCTTGCCGAATTGATAGGAAAAGCCACAAGTACTGTTGAAAGAGCATGTTCAAAACTTGTTAAAGAGAGCCGGCTCAGGTTTACCGGGCCGAAGAAGACCGGACACTGGGAGGTTCTTTAAAGGGTATGAGTTTTACTGAAGAATATATTTGACAATATTCCTTGATGGGGCTAATAATATTAGTATTATGCCGGCGAAAGGTCAAATAAACTCACAACAGTCCCTTGAATCTTTCTTCGATCAGCATGTGGTTTTTACTGTAGATGAAATTGATCGATTTCTGGTCCGTTACCGAACTGGTAATCGGAACACCAGAAAGGCCCTATTAACGTATTACAAAAATCGGGGTCGGATTGTTTCTATTCGTCGTGGATTGTATGGAGTTGTGCAGAGAGGAGCTGATCCTGAACGGTTTCCGGTTGATCCTTATCTGATTGCGGCGAAGTTGACGTCTGATGCCGTATTGTCTTATCACACGGCTCTGGAATTTCATGGAAAAGCTTACTCGGTGTTTAAAACTCTTACATTTACATCCGGAATAAAATCAACACCTTTTACTTATCAGTCACATTCTTATGTCCGCATCCCCCCTCCAGGAGAATATGGGAATGCTTCCTCTTCCGGAATAGGTATTATCAACAGTAGTCGATCCGGGCTTGCAGTACGTGTAACTTCTTTTGAAAGAACCTTACTGGATGTACTCGATCGCCCGGATTTATCAGGTAGCTGGGAAGAAATTTGGCGATCGTTGGAATCAATAGAGTTTTTCGATCTGGATCGGGTTCTCGAATTTGTTACTTTACTTGGGAATGCTACAACAGCGGCTAAAGTGGGTTTCTTTCTTGACCAGCACAGAGAAATACTGATGATCAACGATGAATTTCTCCGGGAGTTACGTCGTTTAATCCCGAGTCAGCCTCATTACATCAGTAGAAGTTATCGAAAAAAATGCCGCTTGATCAGGGACTGGAATCTGATGGTTCCGGATGAGATTATCAACAGGGTGTGGGGTGAGGTTTTATGAGATTATCATCCTTTGATGTAATACCTGTAGCTGAATCAACCGGGTTCAGTCCCTTTATGGTGGAAAAGGTTCTTCTCTTAATGAATCTGTTGTCGTCATTTAATACCCATCCATCCTTAAAGGGAAAATGGGTGTTAAAGGGCGGGACAGCTT
>JAUUYD010000444.1 GCA_030590585.1 Spirochaeta sp. | reverse complement strand
TGTCGGTTCCCTGGAAAAAAGAGGAAAGCGAAGGAAGTGGAGGATTATCATGAAATATCTGACATCCTGTGTATGTCTGGGACTCTTCACATTGTTGATTTTATTCTCCTGCGGCAGAAGAGCTGATGAGCCGATCCTGGCTCCCCTGCAGGAATCCGGAATAAGCGGTGAAGCTGTCTGGCAGAGGATAACCGTGGAAAGCGACTATAATAATTATTCACAGTGGCCTGATGACTCCGGTCTTCAGCCCGGTCAGTCTCCCCACGGAGTGTGGCATCGGGTTTTCGCCAATAGAACACTCATTGAGTCTCTACCCATTGCCGATTCTACAGCACCCGACGGAGCGATGATTGTCAAAGAAAATTTTGACAGCAGCAGGAACCTGGGAAGTATTACGGTAATGGCCAAGGTGAAAGGGTTCGATCCGGACAATGGAGACTGGTATTGGGCCATGTTTGAGCCTGACGGCAAAGTACTCAAGGAAGGCAGCCCCGGAGGCTGCATTTCCTGTCACGCGGGAATGCGGAGCAATGATTTTGTTATTATCAATCCCCTGAACTCGGTACCTTAGCTGATCTTATCAGGCTGATATTATCGGGACGGTGGAATACCCATAAGGTAGAATGGCAGCTCGTATGGGCCTCTTACGGCTACTCTGCTGCTTTTCCCTCCATGTCTCACGAATTTCATCTATGGCGTCCTGAACTGAAGCGGCAGGTTTGAGAAGCATCTTCTTTACAGTTTCTCTTGGCAGATCGGATACGAGGTATACATCCCGGCCCATAGCGTCTGCGGCGAAGAGCATGGCTTTATGAGGTCCCAGCTTGAATTCTTCTTGATTAAAAGTGTTCCGAACCTCCTCGTGTGAAGTCTTGTCATTCATCCAGGCTTCGTAAGGGCCGCTGCCTACACCTTCTATGCAGCAGCCGGCGAGTATCATCGGTGCACCGGGTTTTGCCGCCGCAGAAGCATGACGGAGAGCTTTCTGAGTCTGATAGAGATTGATGTCTTTGGGATAACCTCCCGGGGAGGTGATTACAAGGTCTGACCGGCTGCTCACGGCTGCCGTGAAAAGCGATAATGCCTCATTTATACCTCTTTTCATCACGGAAACAGGGTTACCGGCAAAAACAGAGACAATCTCTTTTTTATCATTCATCACAACATTCAAGGCAAGGTGAACAGCTATAAGGCGGCCTGATTCCTCGACATCCTGTCTGACAGGATTATCATCATATCGGCATGGAGATGCTCCCTTTAATGAAAGCATGGCGTGATTGGTTCTGATACTTTCGGCTCCGCCAAGGCCTATGACGGCACTTTTCACTCCGCCGGACCATCCCATGTACTGATGGGGTTCAATATTACCTACGACTATTTTCAAATCAGCTTCAGCAAAGATTCTGTTTATTGTGCAGGGCGTTCCCGAAGATGTAACTCCCAGATTTACCAGGGAATCCTCTCTGTCTGCATCATGGGAGATAATCCTGAATTGCTCGTCTATCTCTTTTGGAACAATCAGATGATGCTCTGCCGGGAGCATGGGGGTATGTGTTCCAGAGGCAATTATAAATGTGATATCTTCCCGCTTGAAACCTCTTTCATTCAGCCAGTGTACAAGAGGGGGGAGAAGCAGGTTATGAGGAACCGGTCTGGTTTTATCGTTGATTGCGACGGCAGCCTTTTTTCTGTCCTGTCCGGCATTGAACTCAGCACCAAGATCGTTTAAAGCCTTTACAATTTCATTTACCGGATTATTCAATGCTTCCCTGGGTTCCGGTTTAATAAGTGATACCTGCCATTCTTCGGGGAGGTGAAACATCTGCTCTGTTTTCCCATATGGAATTGAATATTCTGACAATCAAACCCTCATCTTCCCGATCAGTGCGGACTGACCGGATTTTACTTCCGCCGGCTCTTTACCGTATTTACTTTAGCCGTCACCATTATGTCATGCCTGTAGTCCAGAAAACAATTCATACACATTCGATAGAAGAAAAACTGAACTCAATTACCCACAGCATCGGTGCCGGAATGAGTATTGCGGGGCTTGTATTTCTACTTGCTCTTACCACCATGAACAGCGGAGGAGCTCTCCGTTACATAGCGTTCAGTCTCTATGGTGTCTTTCAGATAATGCTGTACCTCTCATCATCATTAACCCATCTATTTATCGATCATCCTCGTATCCATGCCCCCTTGCGTGTTATCGACCAGGCATCAATCTATCTTCTGATTGCCGGAACATATACACCGATATCACTTATCGCAATGCCGGGAACCTGGGGCTGGTGGATATTCGGTATTATCTGGGGCCTTGCAATTGCCGGTATCCTGATGAAGTCTGTATTTCTACGGGGTAAAAATACAGCATCCGACCTTCTCTACCTCCCCATGGGCTGGCTCATCATCGCCGCAGTCAAGCCATTGCATACCATGGCTCCCCAGGGGCTGGTGATGTGGACAATGTTGGGCGGCGGACTTTATACCGGTGGAATTGTGTTCTATCTGTGGAAGAAGTTACCCTATGGCCATGTCCTCTGGCACCTTTTTGTCCTTGCAGGCGGTATCAGCTTTTATATTGGATTTGCCCTCTATTTAACCTGAACCGAGGTACTACGCCATTAAGTCATTACGTTATTTCCACGTCTGGGAACCATGGCATTGAAACCACGTTCTTTCAGATATTCGGCGAACTTATCCATGGTTTTACCTTCTCCGTGTACCAGAAAGATAGTTTTCGGTTTTTCTCTGAAAGCTTCCAGCCAGCGGACAAGGTCGTCCCGGTCGGCATGAGCCGAGAATGAACCTATCCGGGTAATTTCAGCCTTTACCGCCAGAGTAAGTCCCATCATCCTGACTTCGGATGCGCCGTCAAGTATAATCCGGCCCAGAGTTCCCGGAGCCTGATAACCCACGAACAGTACCGTATTCCTCGGATCCCAGATTCCGTGTTTCAGGTGATGGCGTATCCGGCCGGCAGTACACATTCCGCTGCCTGCAATTACAATGGCCGGTTCATTCGAGGCGTTTATTTTCATTGATTCACCGGCTGTAGTCGTGCATATCAGTCCCGGGAAGTCAAAGGGCTTGTCAGTTCGGGATCTTGCATCCTCATCGTATAACTCAGGATGATCTTTGAAAACTTTGGTGATTTTTATGGCCAGCGGGCTGTCCA
>JAUUYD010000294.1 GCA_030590585.1 Spirochaeta sp. | reverse complement strand
GCAAAGCAGCGGTAGGCTTCATCGAGAACCATAAGGCATTTTGATTCCACACATGCTGCGGCAAGTTCTCTCAGCTGACCCTCATTCATCCAGGATCCTGTAGGATTGTTCGGGCTGCAAAGCCACAATAATTTTGGTTTTTCCTTCCTGATCATACGGCTGATTTCATTACTCTCAGGATTGAAGTCATCTTCTTCCCGGGCTTTGTATTCGATAATCCGGGCTCCCGAGACTTCAGCAGCATCCCTGTATTCACTGTAAGTGGGGCCGGCAATCAAGCTTGTATCTCCCCGGCTCAAATATGCTCCAGCGATGAGAAAGATAGCCTGAGAGCTGCCGTTTACCACCATGATTTCTTCCGGTTTGGAGCCATATTCAATGGAGAGTTTCTCCACGAGGCTTCGGCTTCGGCTGTCGGGGTATCGGTAGATGGCGGAGTCTTTAATGACTTCCCTGATGGATGGCGGCAGCGGTACAGGATTAATACTGACACTGAAATCTTTCACGTCGTCAGGGTTGATGCCTGCTTCTTTAAGAGTCCATGGATTGATTCCGCCGTGATTTCCGCTCATGAGAGCCATGTTAACCGTATCTGTGATTAGTGGGAATTCCTGAAGCTGACTTCAACTGACCGGGGATGCCGGGATTCGGGGATGTTTTTGTGAATCGGTTCCCGGCGGCCGGGATTATCGCTAGACTGTGGGCCGAGATTTATCACGACGCGGGTATAAATGTGAATAATACAAGAACAGGAGTTCTGGCCGGCCTTTCCGCATATATCCTGTGGGGACTCCTTCCTGTTTACTGGAAAATCCTGGGGATTGTTCCTTCTGCTGAACTACTGGCCTGGCGGGTTGCCGGTGCCGGGCTTATCGCCTGGATGTTTATAATGTTCAGAGCCCGGCCGTTGAGCCGTAAAATCCGCTCACGCCGGGTGATCGCTTATATTTTGATAGCCGCTGTACTTATCAGCTGTAACTGGGGACTGTATTTATGGGCTGTATCCTCGGGACGGATTGTCGAGGCCAGCCTGGGTTATTACATCAATCCTTTAATCAACGTCATTCTCGGCGTTATCTTTTTTTCAGAACGTCTGGGGCGAATTCGTTATATCGCAATATTTCTTGCCACAATCGCCGTTGTTCTGATGACCCTGGACAGCGGTGTTTTTCCCTGGTTAAGCCTGATTCTGGCCCTGTCCTTCGGTTTCTATGGATTTGCCGTGAAGCAGCTGCCGCCAGAAATTGACAGTATTGAAGTATTGGCACTGGAAACGGCATTGTTAAGTCCTCTTTCTATTGGATATCTTGTTCTGCGGGGTCTTGAGGATTCTCTTCATTTTACCGGCTATGGCCCATTGGTAACTGTCATGCTGATTTTTGCAGGGGTTGTGACATTGCTTCCGCTATGGCTTTTCGGAGTCGGTGCCAGGCGAATCCCTTTGAGCACCATGGGTTTTCTGCAGTACATCGCCCCAACTATTATGCTGCTGCTTGGGGTTCTGGTTTATGGGGAACCTTTTGGTTTATTCAGAGGAATGGCTTTTATTCTTGTTGGGGCGGCACTTGTTTTGTATTCAATAACTCTGAGAGAGAGCTATCATTCTTGACACTTTGAGAGCACAGTGATTATCTAAGACCATAAGATGAAATATATTGCAGGACGGGCTGAAGCATCTGTCCGGGAGGATATCGGTTATGAGTGAGCAGAAAATATGGTCCGGAAGGCAAAGTTCCACCTGGAGGACAAATGTCGGGCTGGCAGAGATGCTGAAAGGTGGAGTTATCATGGATGTGGTAACTCCGGAACAGGCGAAAATCGCTGAAGATGCCGGTGCTTCGGCAGTAATGGCCCTGGAACGGGTTCCCGCGGATATTCGTGCCGACGGCGGTGTTTCCCGGATGTCCGATCCCAAGATGATTAAAGGTATACAGGAAATGGTCAGTATCCCGGTTATGGCTAAATGCCGTATCGGTCATTTTATGGAAGCCAGGATTCTTGAGGCTCTGGGTGTCGATTTTATTGATGAGAGTGAAGTGCTTACTCCGGCAGACGATCAGTATCATGTCGACAAGACCGCCTTCAAGGTGCCTTTTGTCTGCGGATGCCGAAACCTCGGTGAGGCTCTCCGGCGTATCGGCGAGGGGGCTGTCATGATTCGCACCAAGGGTGAGGCCGGTACCGGTGATGTTATTGAGGCAGTTCGCCATATGCGTACCCTGATGGATGAGATTCACGTCCTTACAGTTATGCCTAAAGATCAGCTGATGAGTGCGGCCCGGGATATGGGTGCTCCATATGACCTGGTGCAAGAGGTGGCAAAAATCGGACGTCTGCCGGTTCCCAATTTCTCAGCCGGCGGTGTGGCCACTCCTGCCGATGCTGCTTTGATGATGCATCTGGGTGCCGAATCGGTGTTTGTGGGTTCCGGAATCTTTAAATCAGGAGATCCCGCCCTGAGAGCCAAGGCCATTGTTGAAGCCGTTACCCACTATAACGATCCGGCCAAACTGGCTGAAATATCTGAAGACCTGGGTGAACCCATGGTGGGTATCAACTGTGACGATTTAAGTGACAAGGAACGCCTGGCCTCCCGGGGTTGGTAAACCTTTAGTGCCTGACCGAAAAACTATCGGCGTCCTGGCCCTTCAGGGCGCCTTTGCCCGCCATATGGAAGTATTGGAATCCCTGGGCGCCTTAACAGTGGAAGTTCGGAATCCTGATGATCTTACTGGTATAGACGGCCTGGTGATTCCCGGCGGTGAGAGTACCACTATGAGTAAGATGCTGGTGAGGTGGGAGCTGATAGTCCCCCTTCGGAAGCTTCTTAATGACGGACTTCCGGTGTTCGGTACCTGTGCCGGATTGATTCTTCTGGCCGATCATCTGGTAAATTGGGATAATCTCCCCCGCCTCGGAGGCTTGAATATCACCCTGGCACGAAATGCATACGGCCGGCAGCTTGACAGTTTTGAAGCTTCCCTGGAAATCAGAATCCCGGGTTTTCCGGCACTTTCTGAAACAGCACTGGAAGGCATCTTTATTCGTGCTCCCCGTATTCTTGCCGATGGAGTGGGTGAGGGGGTGGAAGTCCTCTGTTCCTATAACGGTTTTCCGGTACTGGTGAAGCAGGGGAATATACTTGGCGCTTCCTTTCATCCGGAACTAACCGGAGATAACAGGCTGCATGAGTGGTTTCTTCAGGAGATGGTGGGCTGAGTTCTCAGTGGAATTACCCCATTCAGCGTTACATCTGTTTATCAAGAATATGCAAAAACATAAATATTCTGGAAATGATATTACATTTTTCTATTAAATTAATATATAATCTTCCCTAAACCATCACAAAACCATGTTTTTGACGGTTTGTGTAATATTTGTATTTAATAATCGGCCCCAAATATCAATCACATTTCTGGAGGAATTACAGAATGTCAGAAGCAGCGAAACCCGCCGAAAGTACGAGCTGGGTTGTCTATCCGATCGGAAGCAAGCCCCCCTGGGGACTGTCTATTCTCCTTGGAGTCCAACAGTACCTCACCATGTTTGGTTCAACGGTACTCATCCCCTTCATTGTCGGCGGTGCCATGGGCATGCCAGTTGAAGAGCTGGCCTTACTCATCTCAACCATGTTCTTTGTCTCGGGTATCACAACTCTGATTCAGCAGTCCAAAATTGGAAACAGGCTGCCGATTGTTCAGGGCGGAACCTTTTCCTTCCTCGGACCAATGTTCGCCATTGTCGGTATGGTTGCCGCAGAAGGCTTGGGTTGGGAAGTTATGATTCAGCAGGTGTCGGCAGCAGTTATGTTCGCGTCCCTGTTTGAAATCATTCTTGGCTATACCGGCCTTATCGGTAAAATCAAGAAGTATGCCAGCCCGGTTGTCATCGGTCCCACCATTGCAATGATCGGTCTGGCCCTTTTCACTATCGGTGCTCCCTGGATGGCTCGTAACTGGGCTGTTTCGGGAATCACCCTTCTGGCACTGATCCTTTACTCTCAGGTGTTCAGCCGCAAGAGTAAAGTCTTCATGCTTTTCCCTGTTCTTCTGGCTGTTCTTACCGGTTGGGCTGCCGCCGCTATCGGTACAGCGTTTGGTTGGATTGCCGCTGACAATGCTGCAAATGTGACTGGACAAGCCGGTCTGATTGCAGCGGCTCCATGGGTCAGCTTCATGCCCATGATGCCTTTTAAGTGGGGTTTCCCGGAATTGAACAGTATCACACTTGCCGGTACATTCGGCATGCTTGCCGGATTCCTGGCTTCCATGATTGAATCTGTTGGTGATTATTACTCCTGTGCACGTATCTCCGAAGCACCGGTTCCAACCGAAAAGATGATTTCAAAGGGTCTTGGTGCTGAGGGACTCGG
>JAUUYD010000503.1 GCA_030590585.1 Spirochaeta sp. | reverse complement strand
GGTAATTTCAAAAATTGAATATTTTTGGAATTACCCGGATTTTCAGAATACTTATTTTATTATTGATTAAGAAACCAGGTGATTCCACCTTTTTGATGATATTGGAGAGGTAATTTCAAAAATCAGGGATTTTTGGAATTACCCGGACCGTTAAAATGTATATTTTTTATTTATTTAATATGTTTCAAGTAATATATTATTACAAGCAGATTCGGAGGATACGATGATACGTAAAGCAATTGTCGCCGCTGTTGGTGATTCATGGATAGATCTACTCAGCCTGGATGAGGTTGAGAAGGAGCATGATGATTCCTGCGGCGGGAGTGGAAACTGTGGATCTTCCGGATGCGGCTGCAGGGTCAGCGGCCATCCGTTTCGAGCTGCAGTTCCGAAAAGCATTGAACTCAAAGCCGGGGACACAGTGGAAGTTTCGGCTTCATCCACTCGTGCCCTGGGCGCATCGCTTGCGATACTGGGAGCTCCGATTCTTGCCGCAACAGCAGGGTGGTTCTTTGTTGAAAATGTTTTCCCGGCTCCCGTAGATTCGTTAAAAGCCGGCGGGGCCGCTCTGGGGCTTATTTCAGGGGCAGGTCTGATTGTTTTACTCGGCAGCCTGAGAAAGGGACGAAAATTACCGGAAATTACATCAGTTCTGGGATAGCTTCACCAGATATGGATACAATCAGATTCAGCCGGGGCCTGTCTGCAGTCATCTTTGTCTGTTTTATTCTTTCTGCCGCAGGCGGAGTAGGCATAGCCGGGGCTGAGACTACTAATACAATACTTCAGAATGCCTCAATGCTGATTGGAACCCCTTACAGAACAGGAGGAATCGCTCCGGGCGGTTTTGACTGCTCCGGTTTTATATCCTACCTCTACCGCCCGACCATACCGGGGATTCCCCGTATCTCCAGGGAAATTGCCCAAAGCGGTAAGCCGGTAGAGAACGGCCGGTGGCTGCCGGGAGACCTTCTCTTTTATGCAACTGGTGCTGATTCGACACGGATTAATCATGTTGCCATCTGGTATGATGAAGGAATAATCATTCACAGTATTTCAGACGGGCCTGAAACAGGCGTTGTAATGACTCCCTCGGATGCCCGGTACTGGAGCCGCCGTTACATCAGTGCCAGGCGGGTTCTTCCTGATGGGATAAGCCCGGAAAACCCTGAACCGGAAAGGACTAAACCGCCTGCAGCTGTATCTTCAGAAGATCCATCGCCCTGGGATGACTTCGACGGCATACTCAGAGGCGACTTTGCGTCATGGCAGCAGGCCGACAAGGACGCGTTCGAGGCTTATAAAAAAGAAAACGGATAATTCACCCGGAAATTTCTCCGGCAGTGATTTACTTCCCTGGTTTAATGCCGATTTTCAAATGAGGCCCGGGTTGTTCGCAAGCTTATTCCCAGCTCAGCCAATCCCGCTCTTTTTCCTTCCAGCTGTGATGATAAAACTCACCCGAGGCCGGATCGAATATGTAATCCGCAGCCCAACTCTCGGCATTCTTCATAATCTCTTCAATCGCATTGAGAATTACATCCAGTTCGGAATCTGTCATTGTCGGGTGAAGGGACATTCTTATCCAACCGGGTTTATGGGTTAAATCGCCTTTTTCAATCTCTTTTGTAAGGGTGGATGAGCGTAGATGTGTAACATCCAGAAGGTAATGACCATAGGTTCCGGCACATGAACACCCACCTCTCACCTGTATACCGTAGTGATCGTTGAGCAGCCTCACCATAAGATTATGATGAACACCTTTGGAATAAAATGATATTACCCCGATGCGGTCGTCATCTCCATCTGCCAGTATATGAATACCATCAATGGCTCTCATTCGGGAAAGAGCTTTTGAGAGTAATTCCTTATCCCTGTCTATCATATTCTCAACGCCCATTTCTTCTTTCAGGCGTATGCTTAATGCCGCTCTGATGGCCTGAAGAAATCCCGGTGTTCCACCATCTTCCCTGGCTTCGATATCGGTGACATAACTCCGTTCATTCCAGCGATTGGTCCAATTGACCGTTCCACCACCGGGGTGATCCGGTACAAGGTTGTTGTAGAGAGCTTTGTTGAATACCACGACTCCGGAACTTCCCGGCCCTCCAAGAAATTTATGGGGTGAAAAATACACTGCATCCAGGTAGGCATCAGAATCACCCCGGGGATGCATATCAATATCCACATAAGGAGCTGACGCCGCAAAATCAACAAATGCCAGGCCGCCGTTTCTGTGCATGATTCTCGCAAGCTCCCGATAGTCCGGGAGAATCCCGCTGACATTCGAAGCCGCGGTAAACGCACCGATTTTCAGTATGCGGTCCGAATACTTTACAACCTCAGCCTCGAACAGGGCCGTATCCACCAGATTGTTCTCACCGGGAGGAATAACAATGACATCGGCAATAGTTTCCAGCCAGGAGATATGATTCGAATGATGCTCCATATGGGTGACAAAAACCACCGGACAATCTTCATCACAAGCTCCCTCTTCCCGCCGGGTGGGAATACCAAGTGAAAAATCCTGACTGCGTTCTGGAACCCTGATTCCCATCATCCG
>JAUUYD010000157.1 GCA_030590585.1 Spirochaeta sp. | reverse complement strand
TGTAAAAAAAGAAATCTACGGCAGCAGGATGGTGTTGTTTGCTCCTCTTTATGCCGGAAATAAATGTTCGAATGAGTGTCTGTACTGCGGATTTCGCAGGGGTAATAAGGATATCAATCGGGTTACTCTGAATGAGGCCGAGCTGGTGAGTGAAACCAGGGAGTTATTGAAACAGGGCCATAAGAGAGTACTGCTCCTGGCTGGTGAAACCGGCAGTTATGGGGTGGATTTCACAATGAATGCCATGAAAACCATTTACTCAGTAGATGAGAATGGTGCCGGGGTAAGGCGGATTAATGTGGAAGTGGCTCCGATGTCGGTTGATGATTTTCGTACTTTGAAAACCTGCGGTATTGGAACCTATACCTGCTTTCAGGAAACTTACGATAAGGTTCTTTACAAAAAATATCATTTAGCGGGTCCTAAAGCGGATTATGACTACCGCCTGTCGGTGATGGACAGGGCTATGGAGGCGGGCATTGATGATGTGGGTGTCGGGGTGCTTTTCGGGCTGGCTCCCTGGAAACAGGAGGTAATTTCCCTGCTGAATCATGCACGTCATCTGGAAGAGCGGTGGGGCTGCGGTCCTCATACTGTTTCGGTACCCCGGTTGGAACCGGCTCCGGGAGCACCGGTGGCTAATTCAATTCCTTTTCCTGTGAGGGATGAGGAATTCCGTCTTCTGGTTGCAGTACTGCGCCTCACATTGCCTTACACGGGTATTATTCTCTCAACCCGGGAATCCAAAAAGATGCGGGATGATTTATTTCGCTATGGGGTGTCTCAGGCTTCGGCGGGATCGAGAACCACTCCCGGCGGGTATTCAGGGGATGATGAGTTCACCCACAGTCAGTTCTCCCTGGCTGACCACCGCACACTCCACGAGGTTGTCAGTGACATGGTGGATGGCGGTTTTGTCCCGTCATTCTGTACGGGCTGCTATCGAAAGGGGAGAACAGGGGCTGATTTTATGGATCTGGCCAAGCCGGGGCTTATCAAGAGTTACTGTCTACCCAACGGGTTAACCAGCTTTGCTGAATACCTCGAGGATTACGCTGATGAATCTCTGAAATACAGGGGGTATGAGCTGATAAAGAAGCTCAGTCTGGAGACTCTTGAAGAGGATGTCAGGGAGCGTATAGAGGCGGGTTTAAAGGGCATTCAGGCCGGGGGCCGGGATATCTATGTATAGGGCGGAAGCTGTTGAATTGTTCCGAAATAGAGATCTGGAACCGCTGGCGGCCGAGGCCCGGCGCGTCTCCGATACGGTTTTCGGGGATGATGTATATCTACGCGGCCTGATTGAATACTCGAATTACTGTGGGGTGGATTGCCTTTACTGTGGTATCAGACGCTCGAATTCGCATCCGAAACGCTACAGGTTGGGTAAAAAAGAGATAATAGATGCTGTCAATGAGGGTTTCGAAAGGGGCTTACGCACCTTTGTACTTCAGGGTGGGGAGGATTCCTGGTTCACTACCGACAGGCTGGCCGATATTTGTAACGGGATAAGAGAAGCGACAAAAGGGGAAGCTGCCATCACTTTAAGCTGCGGTATCAGGCCGCGAAAGGACTACCGCATGCTGCGGGAGGCGGGGGCGGAAAGATACCTGATGAGGTTTGAAACGTCCAACCCGGAGCTTCATAAATACCTGCGCGGCGGTGTGAGCCTGGATTCGAGACTCGGTGCCCTGGAAGACCTTCGCTCTGAGGGCTTTCAAGTGGGTTCGGGGTTCATGGTGGGACTCCCCGGGGAGAGTGATGATACTGTGATTCGCAATGTGGAACTTTGCGCGGAACTCGGGGTTGATATGGCGGGGGTCGGGCCGTTTATTCCCCATCCCGGTACGCCTCTTGGAGATGCTCCCCAGATTCCTCTGGAGCTGGCACTGTACGCGACGGCCCTGCTTAGAATCTTCTGCCCTGAAACCCATATCCCGGCTACAAGTGCAGCAGGCTCGCTTGAGAAGGACGGCCGGGAGAGGATGATTTCATGCGGGGCCAATGTTCTTATGCCGAATCTTACCCCGGTGTCCCAGAAGGCAAACTACCTTTTGTATCCGGGGAAAATCTGTCTGGATGAGAGCGGCCTGCAATGCGTGGGCTGCCTGTCGATGAGGGTACTGTCTGTCAACCGTGAAATCAGCTTCGACAGGGCCGATGGTAGAGTCGGCGGCCCGGCGGCAGCAGCTGAGGCAGTCAGTTGGTGAGGAAGAAGTGTTTCAAGCATGGTAAGGAAACTGCAAAGGCTGTAGCGAATTTCGGTATGGCTGGTTCAGGTACTCCCGGGGATCTTATCCGGGCATACGCTGAGGTAAAACTGGCGGCCCTGGAGGGCATACAGGAAACTGAAAGCTATTTCGACGAAGCGGTTATGAATGCACTGCGCCGGGCCGCCGGGGAGGTGATTAAAGGGGATCATGATGAGGCTTTTCCCCTGCCTCTGGCCCAGGGCGGAGCGGGAACAAGCCTTCACATGAATATTAATGAAGTACTTTCCTCTCTGACTGCGGACGGCTTACAAGGCTCCAAAGCCCTGGATCCCATAGAAGACCTGGCTCGTTATCAATCCACCAACGATACTTTTGCCTCTGCTGTGATTATTGTTGCCTTTCGCCTTGTGGAAAGGGCTGAGGATTTTGCGGTCAGGCTGCAGGAAAAACTTACACAGCTGGAACTTGAATTTGACAAACTGCTGATGATAGGCAGAACCGAGATGCAGGATGCACTTCCAATGAGAGCGGGGAGTATTTTCGCTGCCTGGGCGGGGGCTCTTGAACGGGATCGGTGGCGGCTTTCCAAGGTGGCTGAAAGGGTAAGAGAGGTTCCGCTGGGGGGGACGGCGCTGGGAACGGGTTTCGGTGCTCCCCGGGGATATGCCCATGCCGCCGAGCGTCACTTGCGCAGGATTACAGGTCTGCCACTGTCCCGCAGCCAGAACATGATGGATGCCGTGGCATTAAAAGATGCCCTTTCGGAGGTTGCCGGGGCAATTCGTCTGGCTGCGTTTAACATTTCAAAAATGGCGGCGGATATGCTTTTTTACTCCTCGGCGGCTGTGGGTGAGTTTATCCATCCAAATCTGCAGTTCGGGTCGTCGATGATGCCGTTAAAAACCAACCCTGTCCTTTTAGAACGCTGCAGAGGTTTGGCTATTTCGGCGATGGGGGAGGCTGATAAGGTTGATGTGTATGCCCGTGAGGGAAATCTGCAGCTCAATGCCTACCTGCCCTTTTTATGCCGGAGTCTGATGACTTCAGCTGAAGAATCGGGGATTGCCGGGGAGGATTTTTTTCGTTTTCTGAATGAGATGAAGCCTGACGCGCTTCGGATGGAGCGGAATCTCAGCCGATCCCCGGCCCTTTTAAACGCTTTGATGCCCCTGGTGGGTTACCGGGCCCTTAAGTCGCTGGGAGGGGCGGTTGACCGGGCGGCGCCTGAGACTCTTGCCGCATTGGCCGATATTGTCGCCAGGGAATCAGGTATCCACGTCAGGGATATCACAGCTGCCCTTGAGCCTTCCAATCTCACCGGCCCGCCAAAGGAGCTTTCGTGATTCAAACTGCCCTTGCCGAACGGCTCAGAGTTGTTTTCGCCGGTCCCCGGAACGCGGGGAAATCATCTTTGATGAATGCACTTTTTGGAAAGGAAGTCGCACTGGTCTCTGATGTTCCGGGAACCACCACCGATCCTGTTACCCGGGCATTTGAAATTCCCGGTCTGGGGCCGGCTTCGATTACCGATACTCCGGGCATTGATGATGTGGGAGAGTTGGGTATGCAGCGGGTGCGTCTGGCTCGCTCCCGCTCAGCCGAGGCTGATGTCCGGGTGTTGGTAACTCCGGGTCATCTTCCACCCGGTAAGGCTGAAGGGGAGCTTTTCTCCGAATGGTTCGCAAGTGCCGTTAAACCGGCGATTCTTGTTTTTACATATGCCGATAAACCGGCGGATCCGGCAAAAGAGGAGTGGGCCGCCATCGCCGGTGCGGTGAGGACCGAGGCTCCAGCAGGCCGGGGGGTAGATTCACTGATTGCCGCTCTGTCCGCCTGCCGGCCGGAAAGGGAGCCGACACCCCTGGAAGGCATCGTTAAAGAGGGGGATCTGGTGCTTCTGGTAACCCCCATCGATCTTGCTGCCCCGGCCGGCCGGTTGATTATGCCTCAGGTGCAGACCATTCGTGATGCTCTGGACCGTGATGCGGCTGCTCTGATGGTGAAAGAGCGTGAGTTACGGACGATTCTCAAGAGCCTCGGTAGAAAGCCCGACCTTGTAGTCACCGATTCCCAGGCCTTCAGTAAGGTGGCTGCCGATATCCCTGAAGATGTACCACTGACGAGTTTTTCCATACTTTTTGCCCGTAAAAAAGGGGATTTGGCTCGATTTCTTGAGGGTCTGTCCGCCGCGGCTAAAAGCCCCCGGGCTCCGAAGGTGATGGTGCTGGAATCCTGTGCTCATCACCGGCAGGCGGATGATATCGGCACGGTGAAAATACCCCGCTTATTCAGGCAGCTGGTGCGGGATGATGCTGAATTTTCTTTCCGGCGGGGCATGCCGGACAAGGAAGAACTTCAAGGATTCGATTTGGTGATTCACTGCGGCGCATGTCAGCTGACCAGGGGGAAAATGGCTGTACGTCTTGAGAGACTGGAAGATGCGGGTGTTCCGGTAACAAATTACGGTTTATTTCTGGCCTGGGTAAACGGATTGATGCCCCGGGCTTTAGAACCTTTTGAAGACGCTATGCATGCCTGGGACGCAATTGCCCATTCGAAAAGGAAACGCTATTATTGATCTTAGGAATTACTAATATATATGCGCAGCCGTTATTTTCGAGATTACAAAGGTAAAGCCACTATCAAGGCCGTTGTTTATGAACGCGGTGATCACTCAATTTCAAAATCAGGTATAGATATTGATGCCCGCAAAATTTGTAATCGCCTGTCCGAACAGGGACATGAGGCCTACATTGTCGGCGGTGCGGTTAGAGATCTTCTTCTCGGGTTGACACCCAAGGATTTTGATATAGCAACCGACGCGTCTCCCAGCCGGGTGAAACGGCTGTTCCGGAATTCCCGGGTGATAGGGAAACGCTTTCGACTGGTTCATGTTTATTTCAGTGGCGGGAAAATTCATGAGGTTGCCACTTTTCGGGCACCTGAATCAGGGGACAGAAATCATGTCTACGGGTCTTTGAATGAAGATGTCATGAGGCGGGACTTTTCTCTGAATGCACTTTATTACGACCCTGATGAAGAAACCATTATTGATTTTGTCAACGGTGTTAATGATATCAGTAAAGGTGTTGTAAAGAGTGTTCTTCCCTTGAATTCATCCTTCTCCGAGGATCCTGTAAGGATGCTGCGCGCGGTAAAGTACGCGGCCATCACAGGGATGAAGATATCCGGATCTGTGGGACGGCGGATTCGGAAAGATGCTGAGTTATTGGCTTCAGCTTCAATTTCCAGACTCTCTGAAGAGCTATATAAGATGCTCAACAGCCGTAACTCAGAGGCTATCATGCGTTTGATGGATCGCTATAAGCTCCTGGAATATTTACTGCCTAATTTACCAAGGGGAAAAAATCTTCGTGAGTCCATGTTTCTCAATCTGGCCAGACTGGATCAGAAAATGTTGTCCGAAGATGTCAGCCGGGGTGTGATGATTCTCCATCTCAGTGAGGATGCACTTGCTTCTGATGCTGCCTTTGAAAGCCATGAACATACCGGACCTTTGTTTATGGATGTGGTTCGTTCGCTTAAAAATCTTCTTAAGCCTCTGGTACAGCCGAATCGAGATGTGGAAGAAGCTGTACGTATTATGTTTAAAGCCAGAGGACTGAAGCTGCCCCGGCGGAGGCCCCGGCATCCGGAAGTACGTGTGGGAGAGTCCGAGGGCGCGAACCGCCCTGCAAGGCGCCGCCGAAAACACCATAAAAAACAGGATTAAATAATGGATATTACAGTAATTGGTACTGGTTATGTCGGACTTGTGGCAGCAATCGGGCTGTCGGATTTTGGTAATCGTGTTGTTGGAGCCGATATAGACCAGGATAAAATCGATATGCTTAAAAAGGGGAAATCACCGA
>JAUUYD010000482.1 GCA_030590585.1 Spirochaeta sp. | reverse complement strand
TGATAGCCGTCCTTCTGGTTGTTGCCGTCATGGTAGCCCAGTTCGAATCCTTCAAAGATCCGATGGTAATCGCCATGGCCATGCCGATGATGATAATCGGAATCGTAGTGCTCTTTGCTATCACCGGAACGACGATTTCCATGATCAGTCTCATGGGTTTTATTATGTTACTGGGTATTGTGGTGAATAACGGTATCGTTCTGGTGGACCATGCCCGTTTGATGCGCCGCCGGGGTATGGGAGTGGAGGAAGCGTGTGTCGAATCAGGCCGGACCAGACTGCGGCCTGTTCTGATGACCACCCTCACCACGATTCTTGCCATGACCCCCATGGCGTTCTTCGCCGGAGAAGGCGGTGCGATGATGCAGCCCATGGGAGTCGCAGTAGTCGGCGGACTCTCCACCAGCATGATCGGAACACTGGTGATGGTTCCCACCTTTTATGCCATTGCCCACCGCAGGGAGAAAGACGATTTCACTACACGCCGGGAACGTCGGCGGTTGAGAAAAGCTGCCGGAATCGTTTCCGGGGAGGTTAAGGTATGATCCGAGTTGAAATTATCGCCCATGAGGCTCTTGAAAAACCACTTATTGAAGCCCTGGTGCCGGTACCTCCGGGTACCCACGATCCCGAAGGAAAAACAGGCCGCCCTTTCATAATGATACGGGATACGGCGGGGCGGGGGATGTCCGGCTCCTCCTTCGGGGACGATGTGTGGCCTGAATCGAATATCATGCTGATTTTGTTTGTCGAGGAAGATGATGCTCAGGGTATCCGTGATAAGCTTCGGGGCATACGCTCACGCTTCCCGAAACTCGGTCTGGCGGTGTTCGCCGTCTCAGGCTACGATGAGTGGTACGGTGGGGCGGAGGCTGATGTTTGACCTCCAGATACTGTCTCTTGCACCGAATATTCTTGCTGCCGGGAGTTTTACTGACGTGAAGGCCAGGGTTCTGGTAATTGAAGATGACAAGGATATTGCCAATCTTATCTCGCTTTATCTGAACCGGGATGGAATCTAAACGATTCATCGGGAAGATGGGGAGAAGGGTCTGTCCGCAGTTTCTGAATATAAACCCGATCTGATAGTTCTTGATATCAATCTTCCGGGAATGGACGGGTACGAAGTGCTGCAGACCATACGCCGGGATCTTGAGATTCCTGTAATTCTGGTAACCGCCAGGCAGGAGGATGAGGATGCCATTCTGGGTTTCGGGATGGGGGCTGATGATTACGTTTCCAAGCCTTTCAGTCCGAAAGTGCTGGCGGCAAGAATCAGAACTCATTTGTTCCGAGTCCGAAAAAGTCCTGCCGGAGGGGATACGGTTGAAGATGAGCGTTTCCGGTTCGGTCCTTATGTTCTTGATCCGCGGACATACGCTTTACTTAAAGACGGTGAAAAACTCACCATGAGCCCCAGAGAGATTGACCTTCTTCTGTATCTGGCCCGTTCGGAAGGACAGCCCCGGGGACAGGAACTCATCTATAAAGAGGTATGGGGTAAGAAATTCGGTGATCTTTCAACTGTTGCAGTGCACATTCAAAGGATTCGTAAAAAAATTGAGGAAGATCCGTCCCATCCGCAGTGGATAAAAACTGCTCACGGCAGGGGGTATTTTCTGGACTTCGAGGGTGGTAAATGAGGCTTGCGCGTAAACTTCAGCTGGCCTATCTGTCATTACTGCTCATTCCGATTCTCATTGTTGGATCAGCTGTTTTTATAACATACTATCTTGGAACCAATACCCTGGGGCTTAACAGCAGCCTTGATGCACCGGGTTGGCTGAAGCCTGAATTGACAGCCATCATGGAGGAGGATTGGGTTCGCTACAGTGAACTCAAGGAGCGAAACGTCATCTTCGTCATAACCCGGGACGGTTCTCTGATTTTCCCCGATTTTATCGAAGGGGGTCTGGAACCTGAAAATTATCCTCATATTAAACCATCAATTACGAGCAGGATTCTGGATAACCAGCCGGTAGATCCCAACCGGTTGAATTCTGATTCTCTCGCGTATCTTCCCATTTTATTCAGCGAATATGGTACGGAATGGGCCATAGATCTCAGCGTCATACCCATATCGGTGAACGGTATCCCTTACATGGCGGGATGGAGATCGCCACAAAAGGGTATCGCAGGTTTTATGGGGCGCAGAGGCTGGGTTGTACCGTTGTTTATCCTCACAGGGATTCTTCTCATCCCGGCCCTGCTTGATGCCAAACTCAGGAAATCAATTAAACAGCTGCAGACAGCTGCCGCCAGGTTGAGCAGCGGGAAGCTGGATGAGCCTGTCATGGTATCCCGGAAGGATGACCTCTCCGACCTGGCCCAATCTCTGGAAACCACCAGAATAGAGCTCAAAGAGTCCCGGGATCGTAAATCCCGGTTTCTGATGGCTGTGTCACACGATCTTCGAACTCCCCTCACGTCAATTAAGGGTTATATTGAAGCCCTGGGAGACGGTTTGGCGGAAACCGATGAAGACTTTGCCCGCTACCTCTCGGTCCTGGAGGATAAGACCGGCCAGTTGGAAAACCGGATCGGCGAACTCATCGATTTCGCCCGTTCCGAGACCGGCGGATGGAAGAGACCTGCAGGAGGGGTGGATATCACGGATCTGATGAAGCGGCTTGACGCATCATTCCGTACGGATGCGGGATTTGCGGACAGGAATTACAATTCGGAGATTATTCTGCCGGAAGGTTTGATAATTGACGGGGATCGAGATGCTCTGTACCGGGCCTGGGAAAATCTTTATGCCAATGCCGTCAGGCATACTAAGGACGGGGAATCTATCCGGTTCCGGGTTGGTATA
>JAUUYD010000362.1 GCA_030590585.1 Spirochaeta sp. | reverse complement strand
GGCTGAGTGCTTTCTCATCAGCTTCAGATCTGCCGCTGTAGCTCCTTTGTAGGAGTACATACCGTTTCCCTGCTTCACAAAGCCGTATCCGGTGGAAGTTTTCACATAAGCTACGGATATATCGCTGCAGATGGAACAGAGATGGAAAATCTCATCATCTCCCATAAAGTCATTTTCAAAGATAACCTTCAAAATAGCGTTCCTGCTGATGACCGCTTCATTGACCGCTCTGATTTCATCGGCAACATAGGTCCAATCCCCGCCGAGTGCTTTACCGATATTAATCACCATATCGATTTCCCCCGCACCGGATTCTGCAGCTTGAAGGGCTTCTGCAATCTTGATTTCTCTGCTGCTGTTACCATGGGGAAAGCCGATAACCGCTCCCACAAGCACATCACTTCCCGCCAGAGCATCGACAGCCAGGGGGATTGCATAGGGTTTTATACAGACCGATGCAACATTGTATTTTACGGCTACAGCACATTCCTTTTTCAGTATGTCATCAGTCATGGTGGGATGCAGGAGGGAATGGTCGATCATTTTGGCCAGTGATTCGCAGGTAATATTCACTGATTTTTATCTTTCCTTTAACCACTCAATTGCGGAATTGGCATAAACTGCGGCTCCAGTCGGCAGAACCTTTTCATCAAAGAGAACCCTGGGGTGATGCTGAGGATAGACAACTCCATCCTCCTCAACTGATGCGGCCATACCGATCATGAGTGTTGCGGTTTTTTCACTCAAATAACCGAAGTCTTCAGAGGCACTCATCTTCTGAGTTTTTCCAGTTACAGCTTCCATATTCATGGCTATTTCAGGACCAAGCATGTCCAATGTGTAATTGAAGATACTCTGTGTCAAATCTTTATCATTAATAACTACGGGGCAGGGCTTTGAAAGCTCTACCTCAACATCACAGCGGAAGGTTCTACCGATACCCTCTGCTATTTCAACAACCCGGTTTTTTATGAACTCACGGGTTTCATCGTTATAGGTTCGGATAGTGCCCGAGAGGAATGCCGTATCGGGTATGATATTCCCTGTTGTTCCTCCGTGCATTTGCCCAACAGTTACTACTCCCGTATCATTGGGATCTATCTCCCGGGAGTTGATTTCACCAAGAGCTATATGAATATGGGCGGCTGTGTTCAAAGGGTCAATTGTGGTGTGCGGCATCGCCCCGTGACCGCCCTTGCCTTTTATATTGATTTTGAACCAATCAGAGGTGGCACTGATAATCCCGGAACCGGCAAAATACACCGATCCATCGGGGATGGGCATCCCTGAAAAGACATGAATCATCATGGCCGCATCAACTTTCGGATTCTCAAGTATCCCCGCTTCAATCATGAGCTTTGCCCCGGCAAGGGTTTCTTCGGCGGGTTGGAACATAAGTTTTACAGTGCCTTGAATCTCATCCTCGTGAGCTTTAAGCAGCTGTGCCGCCCCGAGAAGCATGGATGTATGAAAATCATGGCCACAGGCGTGCATATTCCCAGTTTCGGATTTGAACTCAAGATTTGTTTCTTCAACAATCGGAAGAGCATCCATGTCTCCCCTGAGGAGAATGGTTTTTCCCGGTTTCTTACCGGTGATAGTGGCAAGAACCCCGGATTTACAAATTTTTACCGGGCCGTAACCCATTTCTTTGAGCCGCTCCATCACGAAGGCCGTTGTAATCGGTAAATCCGTATGAATTTCGGCATTTTTATGAATGAACCTTCGCCATTCAAGCAGGTTCCTGTTAAGGCTTTTTGCTTCTTCCAGTATTTCTTTCAATTGAGCTGCTCCTTGTAATGTGCGTTATTTGGTATTCTGGCTGATGGATCAGGGGATTTTTTACCTCTTTTCCTACTTAATGAATGGTATCATACAGTTTGATCTTCCCATTATCAAAATATACAAAAACTGTGAAATTGTCCTTGAGGTATAAGCTGTACAACACTTTGCATTGCCGTTAAAGCTCCTGGCTTAATGGATCAATTCGAAACAACTGTCCATGAGTCTCGGTAATCTTCCAATTTTTCATAAGCTCTTCTTCATGTAATTAAGAGCTTGGGAACTTGACGGAGAATCTATTGCACATATACTTTAACATATAAGGGGTAATTCGTGGGACAAGTAACAATATATCTGAATGATGAAATTGAATCAAAAATGCAAATCGCTGCCAAAGCCATGAATGTTTCCAAAAGTAAATGGATTTCAAAGATCATAGAGGAGAAAGTGAGTACAGAATGGCCGCTGAGTGTCCATGAGATGGCCGGTTCATGGAACGATTTCCCAAACCAGAAAGAAATCCGATCTTCTTATGGAGAAGACACAGTAAGAGAGGACTTCTGATTGTACATACTTGATACAAATATCCTGATTTATTTTTTCAAGGGAATGGGCCGAGTAACTTCAAATCTACTCTCTATCGAACCTGAAAATATCGGGATTCCATCCATTGTTATGTATGAACTGAGAACCGGTATCGCAAAATCCAAAGATCAGAAAAAACGATCAGAACAATTGATTGAACTTTGCTCCATGGTTGATATTTTACCCTTCGGAGACGATGAAGCAAGTTATTCCGCCGAAATCAGAGCCGATCTGGAAAAGAAAGGTACACCCATCGGCCCATATGACATTCTTATTGCCGGAACAGCCTTGGCCCGAAAAGCCAAACTGGTTACCCATAACATCAATGAGTTCAAAAGAATAAACGGACTGGAAGTAGTCGACTGGTATTAAGACCGGAACCCCTCATGTATACTCACCCTCACTCACCACAATGGCATGACATCGCCAGAATTCAATGGCGACCTGTAGCTCTTTCAGAGGAAGCTCGGGATCGTGAATCTCTCTGGGGGCAACCTGCCCGGGGTACATGGTGTGGATAACAAACTTTCCGGGTTCCCAGCGTCCCCAGAGGCAGAGAGATTTGGTAAGTTCCTTCTCTCCGAGGCAGAGATGGGAGGGAAGTGTCCGGCCGATACGGTATCCCCAGAAGGAGGAGCTTCCATCCTCACAGACATTCTTGAGACCGGACTTTCCAACAGCTTCGGGAAGCTGAAAGCTTTGCTGTAACCAGAGCGCCTCTTTCCTGCTGAACGCATCCTGAATCAGCCCTGCTTCCGGTTTCATTTCCGCAACTTCTTCATAGATAGAATCAAGCAGCTCTGAAGGGTGTATCAGAAAATCCCTGACGTGGGCATCCAGATGGGAGGGGTCGCTCCAGACCCATTCATAGTCTTTTTTAGAAGTGTTCATTTGAGCCCCGAAGTCATAAATCCTTCCATAAACCGCCGCTGGAAAATAATAAAGAGAATAAAGAGGGGAAGTGCCACGATGAGGGTGGCTGCAGAAAGCAGACCCCACTGGGCTCCAATCTCCCCGAGCTGGGTAAACCTGGCAAGACCCACGGTAAGAGGGCGGGTTTTATCGGATTGGGTGATAATCAGGGGCCAGAGCAGGTTGTTCCAATGCCAGTTCACCGATGAGATGGAGAATGCAATGATGGATGGAACCGACATGGGGAGGTAAACAAAGCGCAGTATCATATGCCAGGTGCATCCATCGATCCTTGCCGCATCACCATAATCCCGGGGGATGCCCAGGAAGGTCTGGCGCAGAAGGAAGGTTCCAAAAGCACTGCCCCAGAAGGGAATGGCCATGGCCCAGATGGTATCGTAGAGCCCCAGTACCCGTATCGTCTGAAAGTTGGGTACAAGAAGTGCCACAGTGGGAATCATCATCTGGGTGAGAATGATGGT
>JAUUYD010000156.1 GCA_030590585.1 Spirochaeta sp. | reverse complement strand
ATGACTCTTTCTCAAACTGGCATAACCGGGTCTTTTTTTACATGTGCATGGAAGATGCCGGTTTATGGACTGATGTCTTCGGGTATGAATACTCCGACAATGAAGAATTTGAAACCGCCATGATTGGTCATTACAAGGGGAAAATTCGTGAAAAAACTGAAAAATGTCATTCTCAGCGGTAGTACCGGGGGTATCGGTTCCGCGATTACCAATGTATTGGAGGCCTCGGATTATCGTGTTTTCCCACTTAAAAGCAGGCTGGAGGATATAAAATCTCTTGAGTCGGAAGTGAGGAGAATCCTCGAAAATAATGATATTGATGTTCTTATCAACTGTGCCGGCTTCGGTATTTTCCGCCCCCACGAAGAGATCCCTGTATTACAGATTCAGCAAATGGTAGAGGTGAATCTCACCGCCCCTATAATCCTGGTGAATCTATGCCTGCGATCATTGAAGAAAACCAACGGTCATATCATCAATATCAGTTCTATCGAGGCAACGCGTCATTCGAAATTCTCAGCGCTTTATACGGCAACAAAATCGGGTTTAAGAGATTTTTCCCTGTCGTTGTTTGAAGAATTAAGAAAATCCGGGGTGAGGGTCTCTTCAATCAATCCGGATATTACTAACACAGCATTTTTTAATAATCTGACCTTTGGACCTTCAGATGAACCTTCCTGTTATCTAAATCCCGAAGATGCAGCCCAGGCGGTACTGACAGTTTTACAGTCGGAAGGCGTAATAACCGATCTCACTATCCGCCCTCAGAGAGCCGGGGTGAAAAAGAAGGGCCGGAGATGAACCTTGTTACGCTCAGCAGGACCCGCCCTTCAGATGCCGACTTCCTGTCGGCACCTTCCGGGCCGCCTTCGTCCCTAACCCGACATCCTGTCGGTTTGCGCTCCAAGTATTCGCGCCGGGAATTCGGTTCAAGTTCTGCTGAGCAGAGAGTAAAAAAAAAGGAGCTCTGATGAGCTCCCTTTTTTTACGCTCAGCAGGACTCGAACCTGCGACCCTCGGCTTAGAAGGCCGATGCTCTATCCAGCTGAGCTATGAGCGCTCGATATCGGAATGAGAGGACTCGAACCTTTCAGTCGTCAACATCCTGTTGACTCCTTCCAGGCCGCCTCCACTCGCTTCCGGCAACATCCTGTTGCCTGATCCTCGCCTCAGCTCGGCGCTCGTTCCGGAGCTTCGAGCCCTCCGAGACCAATAACCAGGTACAATGAATCCCGATAAGCAGGATGTTTTATTCGGAATGAGAGGACTCGAACCTCCGATCTCCTGCTCCCAAAGCAGGTGCCCTAGCCGCTGGGCTACATTCCGCAGTGAATCAGCATTTTATTTGGTTTGTGGATGGGGGTCAATCATCTGAATGCAACCTTTTTCACCTCACATGAGTTTTCATCGGGTATTATCTGTGGTGATGAAAAAAACCGGTACAGAATCTTTATTGCATGGATTGGTTCCCCTCGGGGATATTATCAACCGTCTTGATAAAGAGTATCCCGGCAGGGATTCAATGCTGAACTACGAAAATCCCTATCAATTGACGGTGGCTGTCTCACTTTCAGCACAAACCACCGATGCGGGTGTGAACAGGGTAAGTCCCGATCTGTTCCGGCGATGGCCTGATCATGCTTCACTGGCGGCGGCTGATCTTAACGAACTTGAGGAAGTGATTCATTCACTGGGGTTCTATCATCAAAAGGCCCGCAACCTGCGTGCCGCCGCTCTGAGGATTGAAGAGGATTTCGGCGGTGAGATTCCCAAAGAAATGGAAGAGCTTACATCTCTGCCTGGAATCGGCCGTAAGAGCGCCAATGTCATACGGGGACATCTCTGGAACCTGCCGGGAATCATTGTGGATACACATTTCGGCAGGGTTTGCCGCAGACTTGGACTGACGGCGGCGGAAAATCCTGAAAAAGTGGAAAAAGAAATCGCGGCAATTATTCCAGAATATCTGCAGCATGATTTTTCCATGACAGTGAATTTCCATGGACGGCGTTATTGCATGTCAAGAAAGCCGAATTGTTCCGAATGCCCTTTGAATGATATCTGTCCGAAAAAAGGTGTTGCAGGGATTAAAAAAATCCGTGTAGATCGCTGATTCGATTGAAACCTTCACGTATCATGTAGTCCCTGATTCCTTTCAGAATTCTGCCGGGAACATCCGGATGACTGAAGATGGCTGTTCCCACCTGAATCGCCGATGCACCTGCCAGCAGGTATTCCAGGGCATCATCCCCGCTTGTAATGCCCCCCAGCCCGATAATAGGTATGCTTACAGCTTTAGACACCTTCCATACCGAGGCCACGCCCACCGGGCGTATCGCGGGACCTGAGAGTCCGCCTGTTCCCCGGGGTATCACCGGCTGTCTTCTGTCAATATCTATTTTCATACCCGTCAGGGTATTGATACAGGAAATAGCGTCAGCTCCGGCGGATTCCGCGGCTCGGGCAGTTTCGGCTATATCGGTGACATTTGGAGAAAGTTTAACAATCAGTGGTTTTGAAAATACCTTTCTGACAGAGGATGTGAGATCTTCAAGTACTTTCGGATCGGTACCGAATGCCATACCTCCGTGGTCGACATTGGGGCATGATACATTGAGCTCTATTCCCCATACCGCATCAACTTCCTCCATAGCTTCGGCAACTTTCAGATAATCCGCTTTTACGGCACCGGCGACATTGACTATGGCAGGACAGGCCAGCTGTTCCAGGATTTGAACTTTTTCACTTAAGAATCTTTCCAGACCCGGATTGGCCAGGCCGATGGCGTTAATCATTCCCGCAGGGGTCTCCACCAGTCTTGGTACCGGGTTACCGGCTCGCGGCTCAGGAGTGAGGGCCTTGGTGTAAACGGCTCCCAGGGACTCGATGTCGGTAAGCCCTGAATATTCTTCTCCGAAACCGAAGGCTCCGGATGCCGCACCGACAGGGTTGGGTAATGTTTTCCCGGCGATATTTACCGACAGGTCCGGTGTTTTTACCATACAATTTCCCGGGAATCAAATATCGGGCCTTCCACACAAACCCGTTTAAACACAGGGCGTGAGAGGTCACTTGAATCAATAACCTGAACCGCGCAGCCCTGACATGCCCCTACACCGCAGGCCATCATTTCCTCCATGGAAACCCAGCATGGACGATTATTCTCTACGGCATGCTGATGTACAGCTGCCATCATCGGCCGGGGCCCGCAACTGTAATAAACGGCATTATCAACATCCAAACCATCAAGCCCATCCAATGCTGTCCCATGAATGCCGAGAGACCCGTCATCGGTACAGATCCGAAGCTCAACCCTTTCAGGCCAATCCAGCTGGGCCACAAGGGCGGCATTTCCGGCACCCAGGATAACCACAGAGTCAATACCGGTTTCGGATAAAAGTCGGGCCAGGTAATGTATGGGACCGACACCGATACCGCCTGCAACCAGGACGGGTTTTGAACCTTCAGGCGGATTGGGAAAAGATGAACCAAGAGGTCCTATCCAGTCCACCGGACAACCGTCATCCAGATCAGCCAGGTTTGAAGTCGTATTTCCCCTGATTTCATAAATAAAGGTAAAACCTTTTTCATCGGCGTTGGAATAGGCAAATGGACGCCTCATCACACTCAGTGGATAGCGCTGGGGCAGAATGGTGAAGAATTGTCCGGGCAGTGGTTTCTGAAGCTTTTCAGGACCTTGAGCATAAGACAGACTTATCTCCCGGTATCCCCGGGCAATACATTGCTGTTCGAATATTCGGGCAATACCCCGGGTATGAGGTCCTATCGGGTTCATTGGCTGTCCGGGATGCTGCCGGGAGCTGCGGAATCTTTGTTATTGGACTTAATCCACCGAGTGAGGTTTTGAAATCTTCCGGCGGTATCCTGATCGATGGCATGTTCCACACTGCAGGCCTGCTCTTCGGCATGTTCTCCTTCGAGCCCCAGGGCCAGACTGAAAAACTCAACGAGAATTTCATGCCGCTGAAGTATGGCTTTTGCCAGTTTTAATCCCTTCGGGGTGAGGTTGATAAAGGAGTTTTTCTCATACTCCACCAGATCCCGGCTTTTCAACGACTTGAGTGCCCCGGTAACCGAGGGCATCTGCACCGAGAGTTTCCCGGCAATATCCTTAACTCGGGCGACACGATTCTTCTGCTCCAGAAGGAGTATCGTCTCCAGATAATCCTCCATGCTCGGGGTGAGCTTCTCAGCTGTACTCATGGAAAAAAAATAACAGATTAGGTAAGGTTAAGCAAGCTTAGATTGCTTATTTTTGTTAGTTGATACAGGAGCTCTTTTCAACCGCCGCTGCCAGATCGGATACCACATGGTGGATTTATACCAGGGACGATGGGCCAGATATTCAATATACCAGCAGCTGAGGTTTAATGCCCGCCATCCATGGTTCGTTTTGAGAATGTTTATTATCTCCTGTGACATGAATCCGGCTTCGGAACTGCTTCCTTCAAACCGGGCCAGGGGTAATCCCGGGCAATTCGGATAAAGCGGTGTTTGGCTGTTTGGCTGTGACTCATTCTTTCCTTGCGTATTACCTTGAGAAAGGGCTGCCGCCAGTTTTTCAAACCAGCCTTCGGATTCAACCGGCCAGTAAACCCAGCCGCCCTCTGACAGGGATAGAAACTTCATGGCTTCCAACGCTTCGGTGCAGACGGGTAGTAGACCGGCTACAGGGGGTTTTGGTTCCTTTATTATTTCCAGAATCGGGACAGCAGGTGGAATGGGTGAAGTTAACAGGCCCCTGCGCCTGAACTCGGCCATCAGCTGCATAGCAGTCTGCACAATTCCCTGCGGAGGGCTGAGGGTGATGAGATAAGTCCGTTTGATCGGTGACGTTTTGTTGGCGCTCATGTTAGACTTATACCTGAAATTGATGAAAATGGGTAAGGACATAACAGTATGAAAGTAAAAGTCAGGAAAGTTGTCGATAAAATCGTTGAAGTACTGAATAAATGGGATGGAGTGCAGGCTGTTGTTCTGCAGCATTTTGTTGAAAAGGATATATACGATCCAAATTTTTCCATCACTCTGGATGTATTCAGAGATGGTGATATTCCCGATAGAGACATCAGGGCAAATGCCTTTCCAGGCGCTTTGTATTTCGAATCTTCGAGGGTAAAGAATAAAGACAGATTTATACTGGATGACCTTCCTGTACGTATTTCCTACAAGAATACTGAACGTGTTGACGCGGTCCTGGCCGCTACCGGTGGTGACAGCTGGCTTTCAAAGGAACGGGGGACTTATCTGTTCCACCGTATCGCAACCGGCAGCCTTGTATGGTCGCGGGGGGAGTGGATAAACGGTATTCTGAATAAACTGGATAATCTACCCGATTCATTCTGGACTCAATGGGTTGAGTCCTGTCATCGGCGTATTGATCATTTCCTAAGTGACCTCGGGGCGGCTTCCTTCAAGGAGGATGCCTTGTATTTCAACCTGTCACTGTCCGGATTCATGAAATCTGTTATCGAAGTACTCTTTGCTGTCAATCATGTATTTGAGCCTGGCCCAAGGGATTTCACCGCTTCCCTGGCCCTTCTTGAAACTCTTCCGGAAGGCTTTCAGGCCAATTGGGGGAGCCTTCTCAGGGATGATGCCGAACTCCCCTCAGACCGTAAGAGAGAGATTGCCGAATTATTGGCACGAGGGGTTTTTGCCCTTAATCCCTAAAGACTTTTTTAAGGGGTTTACATGACCATGGGATTCCGCTAATGTTGTCCCGCTCAAAGCTATGTGTTCATAAGAAGGCGAAATATGTCCAGAAAATGTGAAATCTGCGGAAAAGGTACCATATCCGGTAACAATGTGCCCCGGAAAGGTCTTCCCAAGAAAAAAGGCGGCGCCGGTCAGCATATCGGTGTTAAAACCAAGAGGCTTTTCAAGCCCAACCTCGTAAAAGTCAAAGCTCTGGTGGGGGGAAAACCCCAATCCCTCAAGGTATGTACCCGCTGTCTTAAAGCAGGGAAAATTACCAAAGCTTAGTTTTTTCTTCTGATACCCGGATGCTTAGACCGTCCCGGGCAGGAAATACAAACCTGGGTGTCCCCCTCTGTAATTGACGGTGAGACATTTCATGACTGAT
>JAUUYD010000094.1 GCA_030590585.1 Spirochaeta sp. | reverse complement strand
TTGATGATGTGTTTGTAGTAAATAACGGGACGATAGAGTGCAACCCCATTTTGGGTGGCGTTGATGGTAACGAAGTATTATTTGATGGAACTTATTATGTTTTTATGGATACTATGCATGTTGGAGATGTTGACGGAGATAGAAAGGCAGATATTCTCTTTGTTACTATTAATCAAGCATACTTATATATTTATACATCAAAATCAGACGGTGAATTACAATTAGACAGTTTGCCCATCGGTACAGATCCTACTAATATAACTCTTTGCTTACCTAATGTAGACGATGACAGTGCTGTGGTTGAATACAAAGATCATGAATTGCTTTTTACGGATCCTTGTGTTCTTGCCGTACTTGCATCACCACCCTGTTTTACAGGAATCAATGACAGTGGAGCAAATGGTGGTACTTCATTCGGTTATATGGAAGGACAGGCTATCGATGAAGGCAACTCTATTGGCTTTTCAGTAGGTGTCTCTATCGGTACGAGCTTTTCTGCTCCATTTGGATTAGGAGGAGCTGAGGCAAAGGTTACTGTTGACCAATCATTTAACTGGGGAACGGCAACAACTCATGAAATAACAGAGAATTGGGGCTACACTACTGCTCTTGGTGAAGATAAGGTCATCTTTACAGCCATACCGTTTGATGTCTATTACTATACTGTGTTGTCATCACCTGACCATAGCCAAATTGGAGAAACTATCACAGTTAATGTTCCACGAAAACCGGGGACCTACCATCAGGAAACAAGCTATTATAATTCTCATGTGTATGGTGATGCTGTCATGATAGACTCGAGTGTTATGCAACACTCCATTGGCAGCCCTTTTAGCTATGCAACAGAAGCTGAAAAAGATAGTTTAAAAGGTTTAGATAATCCGGGACTTTTTTCTTCTTCTTTCCTGCAAGTTGGTACCGGAACTGGTTCCTCGATTATTGGCCTTGAGACTTTAAGCGGTGACACAGATACTTATGCCTATAGTCTTGATGTTACTGTGAGTATGGAGGCAACGGTCATTGGTATTTCAATCGGTGGAAGTGCCGGTTATCAGTACGGTTATTCTTATTCTTCAACTGTCAATTCGGGTTCATATATAGAAGGTGAGGTGCCCGATATACCGCCACTTTTCTATAATAGTGACAGAGCCTTTGAATGGGGACTAATGAGTTATCCTGTAACAAAAAGCGGGCAAAAATTTACTATTGTTACCTATTGGGTACAGGGTATGCCGTAAACTTTGAGGGGGTTCCTGTTCTTAAAGAATTCCACCGATGGCTCAGGAATAAGCAAAAGAGTGCTGTCGGAATGTGTCTTCATTAAGCTTTGGCCGAGCAGTGAGCTATGCACTTTCTGAATACATACAGGTTGTCCGGTATCTCAAATATGAGTTTCTAACTCCCGATAATAATCCGCTGAAAATGCCATCAGACCCTTTGTTATTGGAAGGCGAAATTGGATGTTTAGTGATACTCCCAGAGGTGCTCATGCCAGCGCTGTACTCTACGGTTTTGTTGAAACGGCCAAGGCCAATAGCATAGAACCTGCCCATTATCTCCATCATATCTTTGAATGGTAGAATTGCCAGCTATTCGGCCGATCAGCGGTGGCGCCAGAGGTCAATTAATAAAACAAAACCCAGAATCGCCGAAAAGAGAAACCCCAGGATACCGATAACCGGAATCCCGAATACCAAAGGAGGGATGAGAGACTGCACCAGGATGGACGAGGCCATTATCATGGCGGCCAGCATGATGGCAGCGGAGAGACGGGTAACCACCTTTTTCAAGGTGGAATCAATTTTTGCCATATCTTTAAGCTCAAACTCCATCTTGAGCCTGCCTGACTTGAGCAGATTCATAAGATCCCGGGTTTCGCTTGGAAAATCCCTGATAAATCGGAGAGCATCACCGGAAGCACCGGCAATCTGATCGGCTATACGGTCGGGATTCAGCTCCTTACGTATCATGCGTTTGGCAAAAGGCCGGGATGCCGAAATGAAGTCAAATTCAGGATCCAGGGAAGTGGCGATATCCTCGATTGTGGATAGAGCTTTGGAAAGCAGGTAGAAGTTTGATGGAATCTCAATGTCGTAGCGCCGGATGAGATCCACCATGGCCGATACCATTTCACCAATCTGCAGGCGGCCGAAGGGACGGGAGAGATAACGTTCGATAATGTGCTCCATGTCCATGGTAAGCCGCCGGGTAACTTCGGGGCTGCGGTAGCCCGACCAGTTCAGTACGGCCCTGATAGCCCGGACGGCATCGGAACGGATCAGGGCTGAGAGAAGGTCGACCAGAAAGGCTCTCTGACTGGGCAGAATGCTTCCCGCCTGGCCGAAGTCCAGAAAAGCTATTGTGTTGTCCTGGAGAACGAGAATGTTATCTCCGTGGGGGTCGGAGTGGAAAAAGCGGTGTTCAAAAACCTGTGATAGCACTGCTTCGGCCCCTCTGCGGGCGATGAGGCTGCGGTCGCAGCCCTTCTTATCCAGGGCGTCGGTATCACCGACATGAATGCCGTCGAGATAGCTCATGGTGAGAACCCGGGCCCCTGAGAACTCACGGAATGGTTCGGGGGCGGTTACATTCTCATCCGCAGAAATGTTTCGGCGGAAAACCTCCAGATTATCCGCTTCGTTGCGGAAATCCATCTCGGAAATCATGGCCCGTTCCAGCTCCCGAACTGCGTCCAAAGGCCTGAAAGCTGCCAGGGCGGGGATGCGTTTTTCGGCAATGCGGACAATGTCCCGGAGTATGGAGAGGTCGGTCTCGATGATGCGCCGGATACCCGGGCGCTGGATTTTTACCGCCACTTCGATTTCCCGAGGTGGGAAATCGCCTGGAGATTCGGCGGAGGGGGAGGCCGAAGTGGCTTTTCCAGAGCTTGAGGCGTCCCCGGGCGGTGGGGAAGGTGATTCGCTCGAGCTTGAATCCTCTCCCGGCGAAGGAGATGGGTTCGCTTCGGGAGAGGCCTCCCCCGGCGGGGAGAACGATGCACCTGAGGCAGAATCCTCCCCCGACAGCGGCCTGATCAGCCTGGCTCTGTGCACCTGGGCGATGGAGGCTGAGGCAATGGGAACAGTCTCGAAATCAATAAAGATTTCTTCAGGAGGCTTACCGAGTTCTTCTGATACAATCCGGCTGATCTCTTCGGGATCTACCGGCGGCACCATGCTCCGAAGTTTCTCGAATTCCCGTATCCAATCCGGCGGAAGAAGGTCCGGTCGATGACTTAAAAGCTGACCTATTTTGATAAAGGCAGGTCCCAGGTCTTCAAAGGCAAGGCGCATCCTCTCAGGGCGGCTCCAGTTCCGCCTGATCTGCCGGGAGTTACGACTCCCCCCCCGTATCCGCCGGTAAACATCAATATCCACTTTCCTTACCAGATCGGAGAAACCGTAACGGATTAAGACCTTTAGAATCTCGTTATAGCGGGTCATGCGATTCAGTGCACGGCTCATCAAACCGCGGGGGGAGGTTCTCTCGAAGGAGGCCTTTCCCTTTCCCGGTGTTGCGGCAGCCCCGGGAGCGGCCCCACGGGCAGCGGCGCTCCGGAAAGCGGTTCCCTGCACAACAGTGCCCTGAGACGATGATTTGTTCCCCTGTCGGTTCCTGCCCACTTTACTCAATCCTCAGCTTCTCCCTGTTCATTCAACCGCCGTTCCAGCTCGTCTATTCGAAGCTTCAGGGATTCAATATCATCCCGGGTTGCGAGTTTGAGCCGCCTGTAGGCTTTTTCCACCCCTGCGTCCACCCTCTCATCCAGATTACGACGTGCCGTTTCGGCACCGTCTTTAAGCTCGTCTGCGAGGCGCTGGCCCTCGTCCTCGGTGAGGCCCCTCTCCTTCTTCAATGTTTCCACAGCCTCATCAAGCTTGTCTTTAGTCAGGGCCGCCAGACCAAGACCCGTATATGCGGCACGTTCCATAGCATCCCAAATTGACATTACACACCCCCGGTGCCGCTGCCCGCGGCAAAAATCACCAACCAATCACAGTAATAATAGCCCCTTACGAGTAATGAAGAAAGACAGCAGGGAAAATCGCCTGATTTCCGCTATATTGTAGTAGTGAGCAACAAGAAAGAACCTGAAGACATCGACCGATTACTGCGGCTGGAACAATTACTGGAAAAAAACGACCGCAGGGGCAGCAGGCTGTCCTGGATACGCTGGAATCCAAATTCCAAGTATGGTTATGAAATTGATGATGCCCGGGAAGAAATACGCTGGATGGTTTATGAGATTAAGAAGCTTCGGGAAGAGAATGCTGAGTTGAAGTCATTTGTAGATAATTTTCGGGAAGCCATCGAGGATCAGCTTGGTGAGAATTAAAACTAGGCCGATGGAATGGGCTCTCATGGCGCATTGACATGTATATGGGATAGATATACACTCAATTCATGGAAAAATCCTTTAAAGGGATTAGTGGTTTCGAATGGGACGGCGGTAATCGAGAAAAGAATAAAATCAAACATGATGTTTCGACCGGTGAATCAGAACAGATTTTTTTCAATGAGCCGCTTATAATTCTTAATGATATCAAGCACTCACAAACAGAACAGCGGTTTGCTGCATTCGGCGTTACAAATAATGGAAGAGCATTGGTTGTTGTATACACAATCCGTAACAATCGAATACGAGTTATATCCGCTAGAGATATGAACAAAAAAGAGAGGGTATTCTATGAAAACCAAGACTAAAGCCATGCCTGTATTTAAATCAGAAGATGAAGAGCGTGATTTCTGGGCAGAGCATTCTCCTCTGGATTTCATGGAATCCTCTTCAATCCGAAAAGGTGTTTTCCCCGATCTGAAACCCTCATTGAAATCTGTTTCTATTCGCTTACCGGAAGATATGCTTGAGGATTTAAAAATATTGGCACATAAAAAAGACGTACCGTATCAAAGTCTTGCAAAAATGTATCTGGCCCGTGAAATCCTTATGGAACGGCGATCCCTGAAAGCTTAAACAGGGAGAATTGAGATATCTAAGCCCCACAGCACTTCTTGTATTTCTTACCGCTCCCGCAGGGACAGGGATCGTTTCGGCCCACTTTCGGGCTCTCCCTCTTTTGAGGGTTGTTGACCATTTTCGCATCGCTGAAATACCAGTTCCCATCCTTCTTCAGGAAGGTACTGATTTCATGATGATTTACAATGGCCCGGTCCGTGCCCCGATAGCGGGCTGTAAATTCAATCGTTCCTTCACTGTCCGATTCACCGCCGCCCCGGACTTCAAGAACTTCAAGACCCATCCACTCAGACTCTTTAGCCCACTCTTCGGTGGCATCCCGGGAAATCTCATCCCGGCTGTCCGGGTGATGGGTATCCATGATGAAATCAACCGCACCCTTCTCGTACGCCGTGTACCGGGCACGCATGAGTTTCTCCGCAGTAGGAGCCTGAAGAGTACCGTCGATATAAGGTTTACAGCATTTTGAATACGCGGAGCCGCTTCCGCAGGAACAACCAGCCATGGGGCTAGAATAACGATACCCCGGAAAAACCTCAACTCCTTCTTTTAAGCCGCTGATACGGCTTTTCGTATCATATCTCCTACAATCGCCTCATAGACGGCATCAGCTCCGCCGTCCCGGGATACCGATTCAGCCAGCCTCCGGGCATTATCCCGATAGCTGGAGTTTGTTATCAGATCGGTAAAGATATCGGCCAGAGCTTTGGAGTTCAATTTTTTGGATGACCTCGCCTCCGGTCCCACACAGAGACTGTGGATACGCTTACCCCAGAAAAACTGATCGATAATGATAGGCATGACGAACTGGGGAACCCCGGCCCGGGCCGCCCGGTGAATCGTTCCCGAGCCGCCGTGATGGCAGATGGCGGCCATTCGGGGGAAAAGATAATCGTGGGAAACCTCATCCACCAGGATAGTATTCTCCGGCATATTCTCCCGGCCCAAACCCGTCCAGCCCCGGCTCATTACCAGCCGGCAGCCCGCCATTTCGGCAGCTTCCAGGGCCATCTCCGTAAAAGCCTCCGGATTCTTCACCGACACCGAACCAAAACCGATATAAATCGGCGGCGGACCGGCCTGGAGGAAATCCTCCAGGTGAGAAGAAATATCATTAACCTGATCTTCAAAACCATAACCGCAGTAGCGGTAAGATCCCGCGGGCCATGAGGGATGCGGGGGGGCCAGAATATCATTAATGGCAAAAAGGTTGTTGAAGGTTGCCATAAAATGCCTTGCCAGACTCTTGATGGGAGCCAGTCCCAGAGCCGCCCGCTCCCGATTCGCCGTTTTCAAAGCCATGAAATCCAAACCTTTGTTAATCAGGTTCCACATCGGATGACAGAGAAACTCCGGCAGATTCTGCCAGGGAATAAGCGGCGGCACATTGTTCCCGGGAATTGACGGGAGATAGGCAACCCGGAACGCAGGTATATTTCGAGCCTCAGCAATTGAGGAAACCGAAAACTCATTGTTGGTACAGACGAGCAGATCAGCTTCTTTTGAGGCTTCACCCAGGAGGGCGAACTCCTCTTTCAGAGACTTCTGAGCCCATTTAATGGAATTTCCCACACTGCTCGCGTCATCATCCAGGTTGCCCATTTCCTTATGGGCATCCTCAGCGGTAAAAAGGCCGTTAATTCCATACTTCTTCAGAACTTCGATATACGTCTGCTGCGTGAGCATGGTCACCTCATGACCCTCTGACTTAAATCGCCTTGCCAGAGTGATCATCGGGTACACATCTCCCCGGGATCCATGGGCGGCAAGAAGGACTTTCATGCCGTCACCTTTGCGGCGGCAGCTTCAATAGCCTCTATATCCACCATCGGCAGCGACGGAACGGCCTTAATCATCTTTTCCTTCTGCCTGTAAACCCGGGGAAGGCGAACCAGCATCGACCAGGGGCTGAACTTCAAGGACGATGAAATCCAGCATCCGTGGGTACACCAGCAGTCAGCCCGGGCCCCACCGCCAATCTCATATACTTCTTTTTTCATCAGACTTGAGTAGTAGGCTGAGCGGAGATTGTAATCAAAATCCTTCAGATTACCTATTGGAGGGCGCATCTCGCAGGAGCGGAAGTCACCATTGGCATCAATCACGAAAGTGGTATCCCCGGCGGTACATTTCATACCCCAGTGATGAGGCCTTTCATGGTTCTGTTCCTTGATCATCTCCATGAAACTCATAATTCCGATGTAAGTGAGCCGGGCAATTTTCTTTCCGTGTTTTAAATCCTTGAAGAGACGTTTGGCACCAAGATCCATCACCGGAGAGAGTTTCATGTTCAGGTCTTTCACCTGTTCCAGAGTGATGGCCTTAAGAGTCGGGTCGGGCATATCCCCTCGGAGTACCTCGTGAATATGAAGGTCGCACAAACCCTTCTGAGCAACATACCCGGCCAGCTCCAGCATCTCATCGTAGGCCTCACTAGTAATTACCGTAGCGATATTCACCATCAGATTTTTATGCTCGCCGTAGAGTTTCCTCACCGTTTCGATAGTATCAACTGTCTTAAGAAAGTTCCCCGGAACCCCGCGGATGCTATCGTGAGTTTTCCCCAGGCCGTCCATAGAGAAATTAAGATGGATCGTCAGCTTGGGGCATCGTTCCACCAGCTCCCCGGTCATCCTGACAATAATCTCCTTGGCAAGGCCGTTGGAAGGAAGGTTGATGGTTTTTACACCGTTATTCTCATGAAACATGGCGATGATTTCCACCATGTCCTTACGAAGATACGGTTCCCCTCCGGAAAGCCAGAGCTTATCAAAGGAGCCAGCCGTCTCAGATATGAGTCGCAGCTGCTCAAAGGTGAGATCGTCATCACGGTTAAGGTTCGCATGATTGAAGCAGGTCCGGCATTTAGACTGACACTTCG
>JAUUYD010000451.1 GCA_030590585.1 Spirochaeta sp. | reverse complement strand
TTCACCTCAATAATCAAGGCTGTAGATAAGTACGCGCCCATACTCAGAGCATCGGCTGCCAGTGCCGGAAACGATCACCGTCTTGGCGCAAATGAAGCACCCCCGGCTATCATCTCCATATTCCTTGGTGATCAGTTTTATGAAATTCTAGAAAAGCTGACAGCCGGGGATAAAGTTGAATCCCGGGAAGGCGGAGTTATGGAAATAGGAGTTTCCTCACTGCCGGACATTCACATGGATGTTACCGACCGTAATCGAACCAGTCCCTTTGCATTTACCGGAAATCGATTTGAGTTCCGGATGTGCGGTTCATCCCAATCAGTTGCCGGTTCAAATACAGTGCTCACTACAGCGATGGCGGAAATCCTGAGAGAAATTGCCGACCGGCTTGAAGCCTCTGCTGATCCCATGGCAGAAGCCCGGGATATCATCCTTGAAAATTACCGGAATCACCGCAGAGTGATTTTCAACGGTAACGGATACAGCGATGAGTGGGTTAAAGAGGCTGAGAAACGCGGACTGCCGAATATCGGTTCAACTGTGGATGCTCTGCTCTCCTATCTGGAAGAGGATTCCCTGGAGCTGTTTGAGAAACACAAAGTTCTCAGCCGTGCTGAAGTGGAAAGCCGGGTGACTATCTACCTGGAAACCTACAGCATGCAGATTAATATTGAAGCCGGAGTGATGAGGGAAATGGCTGAGTGCCTGATATTTCCCGCGGTGGCCGGGTATGTGGAGAATCTCAGTGCTGCAATTGCCGGACTGAAGACGAATGGCATCAGCTGTACCATGCAGGAAAAACTGCTTAAAAATATCGGAGTAAACCAGGAAGGGCTGCTGGAAGCCGCATCCGAACTTGGAAGTCTGACAGATAAGGCCCTTGGCATTGAAAGTGATGAGAAAGCTCAAGCCATAGCCTACAGGAATGAGGTGGTTCCGGCCATGGAAAAACTCAGAGAGTTCGGGGATGTCTTGGAGCAAATGACTGATAAACGGCTCTGGCCCTATCCGAGTTATGAGGACTTACTCTTTACACTATAGATTAGGAATGCTGACGAAGCAGGATGCAGGGTGACATTAACAGCCCCTCTTCCATTATTATTGAATCATGAATATTGCTGAACTCATTAAATATCGGAAGAGTGTCCGCAGATGGGCTGATAAGCCTGTTGAAGTGGAAATTGTTGAAAAGATTATTGATGCTGCCCGCTTTGCTCCTTCTGCAAAGAACCTCCAGGACTGGCGCGTCATTGCAGTCAGAGATTCGAAGCTTAAAGTGAAAATGACCGATGTTGCCCGTGGACAGAGCTTTGTTGGAAAAGCTCCGGTTGTGCTTGTTGTCTGCGGCGATACAGCCTCAGGAGATATGTCTTGTGAAATGCCCCGGGCGGTGGTTGATGCCTCAATATTAATTGACCACATCACTCTTATTGCCGCTGCCGAAGGTTTGGGTACCTGCTGGATCGGGAGCTTCGATCAGGACTCCTGCAGGGAACTGCTACGATTGCCTGAAGGGTGGAATGTGGTGGAGCTGCTGCCGCTGGGTTATCCGGCGGATCCCTCTCCGGTAGAAAAATCCCGTAAAGGTGTTTCGGAAATTCTGGATTGGGACCATTGGGGAGAGAATGTTTAGCCTCAACAACTCTTACTATTCCCAAGGGCTTTTGATGTACGCTGCACTGTCTTATTCTCTGAATTAAGCGATTGTACGGCCGAACCGGCACTGCTGCCGGCTAAAGATAAGCAGAGGCGCCTGAGCTTTTCAACTTGTCTCAGCCGCAGGGAGACCGCCCGGGAACTCATATCAGTTTTCATTTTTAATGATGTCCTTTAACAGGGTTATATCATCCTGGTCCTGACCACTGCCTCTCTGGGATTTCAGGCTGATTAACCCTTCAGGAGAAACAACCTGAATCGTTCCTCCCTCCCAAATGACATTTCTCCGGCCTTCCCATGCATCGTGTGAAATATCAGAAACCAGCAGAAGATGCAGTGTAATAACTTCTCCGGAGTCCTTGTCTGCTTTTCCAATTCGGTGGATACGGACTTTTCCGGCTTTAAACTCCATCGGAGGCGCATTAAGTGTATATCCCTGATTCCTGAGAATCCTTTGTATTTTGTCGAGAGTATTCTCCTGTATCAGAAGGTCAATATCCAGAGTTGCCCGGGGTATGGCATAGACCGCCATGGCCAACCCGCCGCATAGTGCATATTCGATTCCTTCAGAGTCGAGAATGTTTGTAATTGATTTCAATTCTTCTATCAGGTTCATAGCTCTCTATCGTACCATTCCGTATGGTACCCCTCTGTGCTACCATCAGCAATGCCCAGAGACTACATCAATATCAGCAGTAACGATGAACTGCTAAAACTCTCAAAGAGCCTTACCGACCGAAATATCAAGGTTCTCGCCATGGATTTTGAAGGGGAATTCAACCTTCATGTCTATGGAGAAAAGCTCTGCCTTATACAGGTATATGACGGGATCAATTACTATCTTGTTGATCCTTTTCCCATAGCTGATGAGGTAATTGTCAAGTTTCTATCCATGAAAAACATGCTCTACATTTTTTTTGCCGCGGATTCCGACAGGAGTCTTGTGTACAAGCAGTACAAGGTAAAAATGAATGCGGTATACGATCTCCAGCATCTTGTTGAAGTGCTCGATCTGCCTGGTAAGGGGCTTGATGCCGTACTTTTATCGGAACTTGGTATCACCGTTGAAAACAAGAAGAAGTATCAGAGGCAGAATTGGATTACAAGGCCCATTGATGAAGGTGCAAAGCAGTATGCCGTTAATGATGTTGCTTATTTATTTGACCTCCACGAGTGCCTGCTGAAAAAGATAAAGGCTGAGGACAAGGTTGAAGAGCTCATCTTTAAACTTGCCGGAACCTTCAAGGATTATGATAAAAAATCGATACCCGGAATTTTTAAAACTCCGGCATTCCGCAAAATGTCACGGGAGAAAAAAGACCTATACACAAAAATCGCGGAACTTCGGGATGCCTGTGCAAAAGAGCTCAATGTACCGGCAAATACAATTCTTACCAAACAGGATCTGGTTCTTGTGACAAAGGACACCGGCAGCATCCGTCG
>JAUUYD010000439.1 GCA_030590585.1 Spirochaeta sp. | reverse complement strand
AAGAGCACCTCTTCCGCATAACATGGATGAGCTTCAGTCGACAGTGTATTGAGCAGGAGCTTGTAGATGGCCGGCTCCGGTTTGTTCAGTTTTACCTGTCCGGAAAAAATCCGGTGATCGAAGATATTGAGCCAGATATATCTCTCTTCTAGAGCCGTGCAGAACGACTCGGGCATGTTCGATAAAATCGCAAGGGTGAGACCGGCCTTTTTCAGGGATGGGAGCCAGTCTACCGTCGCCTGGTTTGTATCGGACCAGATCTCCACATCCAGTGCCGCGAGCCGATGCAGTAGAGCGTCGTCTTCGGCGGCGGGATACCCGGCGGCGATTCTAAGCCAGTACTCGATATTGCTGATTGTATCCCGATCGTAGGGAGGGCGCTCAAGGTAATATCGTTCAATCAGAACCGAAGCTGGGATTCCGGCAGTTTCCGCGACACGGGCACAGGCTTTGGAGGAGGGAGGCCATACGAGAACTGAGCCGAAATCGAACACGATGTGTTTTATCTGCATAACGGAGAGTCTACTGATCTGCCCGGGTGGAGACAAGACGGCTTGCGGGAGCGGTAAATCTTCCCGGTATTAATAAACCTTAATCCAATACTGTATAGAGAGTACACAACTCAAAAAAGTTGACAATAATATTTTACAAATGTTGACAATAAGTTGACAATACATAAAATTATCGTATGAGGACAAGAGACAGGATTATAACCTATTTCAAGGAAAATAACCCTGTAGAGGGTGTTTCAGGTTCTGAAATATGTCGGAACCTTGAGATGTCCAGACAGTCTGTAAATAAACATATTCAAAAGCTTCTTGGAGAGGGGCTGTTGGTAAAGGAAGGCCGGACCAAGGGGGCCAGATACCGGCTTGCATCCGGCAAGGGCAGAAAAAAAGAGCTAAAAAAACGTTATGATCTGAAAGGGCTTCAGGAAGACAAAGTTTTTAACCGGATCGCAATATTTCTCAACCTTAAAAATGAAGTAACAGCAGAGGCATTCAGTGTTCTTCAGTATGGATTTACTGAACTTCTTAATAATGCAATTGATCATTCCAATTCTCCATACTGTGATATCAAGTTCTCGGTAGATGAAGTTAACGCGGAGTTTTCTATCAGGGATTTCGGGATTGGTCTTTTTTATTCAATATATACCAAGTTTGGTTTGGAAGATGAAAATGAAGCTCTGGAAGAGCTTATCAAGGGTAAAGTAACCACAATGAAGGAGAGACACTCCGGTGAGGGAATCTTCTTTTCCTCAAAGGTCGGAGATGTTGTCACCTTTGCTTCGCACAATATTGAACTGGAATTCAATAATAAGATTAAGGATACATTTATTAAATCCCGCAGAAAGCGCAAGGGAACTGGAATTGACTTCAGGATCAGGAAATCTGCAAAACGAAAAATCAATGATGTCTTTTCAGAATTTGCACCGGAAGAATACGATTACAGTTTCCAACGAACAAAGGTTGCCGTCAAACTATTTCATTCGGAATATATTTCAAGATCTGAAGCAAAACGGCTTGTTTCGCGCTTAGACGAATTCAAAGAGGTAGTATTGGATTTTAAAGGTGTAACATCCCTTGGTCAGGCATTTACCGATGAGGTATTCAGGGTGTTTCAGAATTCTCATCCTGAGATAGGAATTATAACAGTAAATGTAAACCCGGCAATCGCTCCAATGATCAAGCATGTGACTGATAATTAAATGCTCTGGACAGACCTCAAGCGTGAGTTCAGACTGCCGGGTATGGATAAGAACAAGCCGTATCCGGAATATCCGTTCCTGTATCTCGGGGATGATACTGTTGACGCCGCAGCAGGCTACCTTGCCGGGGTAATGTCCCATTGTGGGATGGAGTACAAACACCGCCCTTCGTTTGAGAGTATTGATTCGGATGTATTGGAACAACAATGGCCCGCTGTTGTTATCAGCGATTATCCCGCAGGGAATATTCCACCGGATGTTATGGCCGGCCTGGCGAATATGGTGGCCGCCGGAATGGGCTTTCTGATGCTGGGAGGCTGGGACTCCTTTCAGGGGCAGGGCGGTAACTATCATGGAACAACTCTCGGAGATATCTTACCGGTTGTCCTTATGGATGAAGACGACAGGGTTAACTCATCAGGCCCATGTCTGATTGCAAAAATGAAAAACCATCCCATCATCGAGGGACTCCCATTTGAGTCGGATACCCCTGGTATCGGCGGGTTCAACCGCTTCAAGGCAAAATCGGGTGCTGAAGTTGTGCTGGAATCACGTATGTACAGGGCCTCAGTTGAAACTGGTGCTGATCATCGTCTGACGCCCTATCCGGGGGCGGATCCTCTGCTGGTTACCGGCCGCCACGGCGAAGGCCGGGTCTGTGCCTGGGCCTCGGATGCAGCGCCCCACTGGGTGGGGGGACTGGTCGACTGGGGACCCGATCGGGTTGAGGCCCGGGGTAAAGGGGATGCGGTGGCCATCGAAGTCGGGAATCTGTATGCCGAGTTCTTTTCGAATATGCTCCTCTGGGTTGCCGGACTGATATAAGGGAAACATCAAGAACATCCGGCCATTCCTCCAATAAGGAACAGGCACCACACGGTTTATGACGTCACTTCGGGAGAGGAAGATCCAGGGGCACGCCAGAGGTCAATTCCAAAATAATTAATAACCCGCCCGTTCCAGAACATCCCATAATCGATAGTACATGCGCGGTACATGGAATGGTCCTTTGTACATATTTCCCTTGAGATCGGTGGAAAGCCGTCCATCCCGGTGGAAATACCCGAACCATTCACCGTACTCTCTGTCCGGGAAGAGCTTTTCAATCCAGTTCATCAGGCGATTATGCCATTCGAGGTATTTTTCATCCCCGGTGGCGGTCCATGCCATCAGGGTGGCGATGGCGGTTTCGTTCTGGGGCCACCAGAATTTCATATCATGCCAGTATTCGGCTGCCGGTTTGTTAAGGACGTCGCGGTAATAAATGATGCCGCCGTATTCCTTGTCCCAGCCCCATTCCCACATCCAGTCCAGTATGGTGCAGCCCAGGGATGTCAGTTCATTGTCGTCCCTCTCCCGGGCCTCTGTGAGAATAAACCAGGCGGCTTCGATGGCATGTCCCGGGGTGAGCAGGCGTCCTTCGAAATGGTCCTGAATCTCACCGTCGGGTCCGGTCTGTTCGAGAACGGCTTTGTGTTCGGGTTTAAGATAATCTCTGATTTCATCAATGAACCCGTCGATCATCCCGTT
>JAUUYD010000373.1 GCA_030590585.1 Spirochaeta sp. | reverse complement strand
CCGTTTAAGGGGCAGATATGGGAAACCCTGGTATTCTCTGAAATTCGGAAAATAAACAGAACCATCGACAATCCCTCATCCATCTGGTTCTACAGGGATACTCCATCCCGGGAAATAGATTTTGTTATAGAGAGCGGGGGAGTTATGACTTTTCTTGAATGCAAGTGGAAAGAGCATCCCCAAAAAAAAGACGGGAAAACCATTGCCGAAATTCACAATGATCTGATGAATAATTCTTCAACATACAGACCTGGTAAGCACTATATCATCTGCCGAACTGAAAATGCCTACTCTATTACACCGAACATCAAGGCCGTTGGTCTGAATGATTTGAATGAGATTCTATCTTGAAAGTCCTCAAGACACCGGGTTCCCTGTGTGAGTCGCTGTCTGATGAATAATCCGGTCAGATAAGAAAAACTACATCATTTCTCTGAATTCCTGAATAAACTCAGATATTCTTTTGACAGCTCTACCTATTATGATCTGTCCCTTCTCTTCAGATGATTTGGAGACATCGCCCCAGGCACCTGTATCGCAGAAATTTCTGAAATCACCATATACACGGAAGGGACTTCCGGAGTTGAGCCCATGATTACTGTAATAGCTGAGTGAATCTTTAGGCTGTTCATGTGCTGTATGGGAGAGGTCAACTCTGAAATATCCTCGCCGGCTTCACCGACGATTGCGAAGGGAACCAGGACAGGAACGTCGTCGTCCGCTTTGTAGAGCCAGGACATCAAAATCACTGCGAATGTTAACAGACGGTACCATAGCGGCCCTGAATGCTATGGAATACTTTTATGGAGCCGATACGGATAAAATTTAGATATACCCGATATAGGGACACAGGTAGGGAAGGAAAACAATATTATATATTGCTACTAATAGTAGATGTTATTCACTTTATTTGTTAATGTGCATATATCATTTTTTCTTGTCAGGAGTTATTGAATGCCTTGGATAGAAAGCTCAGGCTGTGTGGGTTGCGGTGTCTGTGTACAGGTTTGTCCTGTTAAAGCCATTTCCATGAATCAAAATCGAATCGCACAAATAGACCAAAGATCTTGTACGAAATGTGGTGCTTGTCTCGATATCTGTCCAGCTGGGATTATCAAGTCAAACAATAAAAATCCCTCACTGAAAGGATCAGGCGGTGGAGGCTACGGTATGGGCGGAGGCCGGTAATGAATAATAAATCAGGATTCTCCCTCGAGAGATTCGTACCTTCATGGCCATCCTCAATAATGGGAACCGGTATACTGTCTGTAGCTCTTTATCTTGGCCGGAATCGTATTCCATTCTTTTCTGTATTGGCTTTTATCTTTTCTATCATAACGATAATACTCCTCGCAGTCGTTTCATTAATCTGGTTCATGAAATTGATCCTGCACTATAGGATTTTCGTTGAGGAACTCCATCATCCGGTTTCAGGCAGTTTTGTCCCGACATACCCGATTTCTTTCATGATAGCCGCTGTAGATATCCTTCTTCTCGGACAGGAATATTTCGGGTTTCTGAATTATTTACAACTTGCCGGCATATTCTTCTGGATCGGAACTATTGGTATCTATTTTTTAAGCTGGATTATCATGCCGGCATTATTCAGGAGCAATCAGGTTGAACAGGATCATGGTACATTTGGGTGGTACATACCTCCGGTTTCACATCTGATCGTCCCCGTCGTGGGTTTGGATCTGGTACACAGGCTTCAGGGAGGATTCGGCAGCGAACTGTATTTCGCAATATCGCTCATCAGTCTGGGTATTGGATTTTTTCTGTTCATGTTTATCGGCCCGAATGTCTTCTACAGGTATATTTATCGAGCATCTCCAACAGGAAAAATGGCTCCTACAATATTAATAGGTCTGGCTCCGACATCTATTCTGACCATTATAATTGTTAAATTTCACAATGCGGTTCCTCTGGACAGCGTTCTTTTCTCGATTGAGCCCAACCTTGGCATGTCTCAGGTTTTCGGAATAATCCTGTGGGGATTCTCATTCTGGTGGTTCATTCTTTCAACGATAAAAATTCTTTATGCCTATAGCAAAGGCCATCTGAATTTCGCACTCAGCTGGTGGGCATTCACCTTCCCGATCGGAGCATTCTCTGTCTCCACCGGGGCTTTAAACAATCTTATTCAGACTGGTTTTCTCAGCATATCACAGTTGATATTAACGATAATCCTCTTACTTATATGGACCTATGTAACGGTAAGAACAACAATCGGGGTTATCAATGGTTCGATTTTTATGGAATGAGTGATAACTCCCACGCCTGATATTGGCCGGTTACCATTCATTTAGTATTGTTGATGTTCCCGCCCTGAGTCTGGCCGAGGCTCCTAAATCAAAACTTCGGGCCGATTCGCTGGGATTCTATCTCAATCCATCCCGGGTGACACATGGACAGATTCCGAATAATAGTCATACTTCCTCCGGTATTACTCCGAATCACCATTGAGAAATCTATCAATTCCCACAGCCGCTTTATGACCATTGGCAATACCATGAATGACATCGGGTCCTTCAATAATATCTCCCCCGACAAAGAACCATGGAAGGGTAGACTGGTAATTCTTACCCACGGTTATTTTTCCTCTAGGGCTGAATTCAAGCTGTTCCTTGATTGCATCCGTATAGCTGAGGTCCATGCCCTGACCGATTGATTCAATAATCATATCCGCTTCAAATACTTTTCTCTGCTCCATATCAAATTGGGGGTTGAATCGTCCTTCTTCATCAAATATTGCCAAGCATTTCGCGACACTCAGGCCTTTGATAACACCATCTTCGATAATAATTTCCTGAGGCCCCCAACCGGGATCGATAACCGCGTTCTCTTCCCGGGCTTCGATAACTTCTTCGTCGTCAGCGGGCATTGTATCGGCGGATTCAAGGCAGGTTGCCGTTACGTCAACTTTGCTGTACTTCTGATTCTGCAGTCTGGCTATGGTTCGGGTGATATCCATGGCCACATTGCCACCGCCGATAACAACAATTTTTTCAGCCACGTCAATTTCTTCACCATCAGTGACTTTACGAAGCAGTTCTATGGATTGGTACACCCTTTTGTGATCGGATCCGGGTACCCGTGTACTCCGGCCCAGATGGAGACCTGTAGCGGCAAATACTGCATCGTACTCTTTTTCAAGTTCCTCCAGCTGAATATCACTACCGATTCTGGTGTTGAACTGCAGTTCAACTCCGAGAGATTTTATGTAATCAATATCCTTGTCTATCTGATCGTAGGGCATTCTATATTCAGGGATTCCATAGCGTACCATACCGCCGGGTCCGGCAAGTGTTTCATAAATTTTCACTTCATAGCCCATGAGGGCCAGATAATGTGAAGCGGAAAGTCCGGCAGGACCGGCGCCGATAACGGCAACTTTTTTACCGTTTTTGACAATCTTGTCCGTACCGAGGATTTCCTTATATTTTCCTGCAGGAACCTGATCTGCTATGTACCGTTTCAGCCACCGGATGGATAGAGGATCCCCCTTATGATTCATGGCACAGACGGTTTCACATTTATGGGTACAGATTCGCCCGCAGATTTCCGGAAGGGGATTGGTTTCATACAGGATTCTTAAGCCCTCTTCCATGTCATCTTCGCGAACGGCTTTGATATAGGCAGGTATTCCCATATGTGCGGGGCAGGTTGCCGTACAGAGTCCGCATTCGACGCAGCGATCGG
>JAUUYD010000180.1 GCA_030590585.1 Spirochaeta sp. | reverse complement strand
AGCGGGGTCAGACATTGACAGACACGATAACAACGGATTCACAGCCCTTATCGACGCCGCAGTAGCCAACAACGGGACTGCTGCCCGATTTCTCATTGATAAAGGCGCTGATATTGACGCATGCCAGCAGGATGATGTTTCTGCGCTCCTCTTCGCCGCTGCCATGGGAAACCTTTCGATTGTAGAACTGCTCATCGAGTCAGGAGCCGGGATCGACGCAAAGACCAGCGACGGACAGACCCCATTATCAGCTGCAGCCCGCAGCGGACATCTCGAAGTTGTACAAGTTCTTCTGGATGCGGGGGCAGACACAACCCTGAAGACTATCAGTGGATATACAGCTCTTACCTTCGCCTTTGTGAATGAACATCTAAAGGTGTCTGAGCTTCGTCGCGAACATCAGGCCGGCCGGGGAGAAGGTTCAATGGAAAGTACTTTCCTCCCCTTCCCGGTCAGTGCAAAGTCCATCGACCGAATTTTAAGCCTGTACTCATCATCAGATTTACCGGTGACAAGCTATACCCTGGCTTTAAATGAAGAGCTGGTTATTCCGGAGAAAGTAATCTATATCCCACTCTCACCTTCGGAAAACAACTTGGCGGCAGAAAGCTTTTTAAAGCGATGTGAGAAAGGTATCCCTGACATGTCCAAGATACAGGAGAACTTGATATTCATCGGGCCGCATCTCACAACTTTGCTCAATCGCTCAGCTGTGTTAGCAGACCTCGAATATTCAACACTCCAGATACACCTTCAGTCAGGCATGCCCGGCATACTCATCGGATGCGGGATACGGGGAGATTCAGTACCATCAATACTGAGATTGATTCGGAATCTACTCTACTCCGGCGGCCCAATCACAGTACGAAAACTGAACGACCGGGAAATCGACTGGTATTGGGCGATTATCCCCTGGGATATTGATGAACCAATTTTTGTATTTGAGAACTCGGCACACAGCATATTGATTGATTTCGATGAAAGCGGAAGGATATTCTACGCCGATATATTTGACAGCCTGGAGTGGATTCCAACATTCAGCAGACCGTAGTCCTTAAACTGATCGAAGGCAGCCGGGAAACCCTGAAATATCGGTAACGAGTACGATACGTGACGAACTAAGCGCTTAGCTTTATCATGAAAAATGCCGAACCGTATTCGTTTCGCTTTAAATCCAATTCAGAAGGAAAAACATGAAAACTATCAGTCAGGATCAACTGAAACCAGAATATATCCGGAAAAAGGGTCATTATGAATTTCAGGCGGGTATTTTGCCGAATGCCGGAGGAAACCTTGTCTCCTTCAGTGTTGATGGAACAGAGCTTATCAAATGGGAGCCCGAACAGCTGCTGCGTGATGAGAAAATGACTGGAGCATTTAACATGTTCCCCACAACCTGCCGTCTGGAAAATTGCCGATATACTTTCGACGACCGGGATATACTTCAGACCAAAGACGGTGAGGATATATTCATGCACGGATTAATCCGTGATGAAATCCTCAACCATGAAGTTTCCGGGAACAGGATTACAAGCTGGGTCGACATACAGGAGGGACACCCTGTATATGAGGGGTTCCCCTATACATGCCGGTTCAGCATAACTCACACATTACTGGATTCCGGACTGGAAGTAAGAATAGAACTCATCAACAAAGACAATCGCCGAATACCTTTCAGCTACGGCATACATCCATTCTGGAGGATACACGGTCCCCGGCGGGAAACAAAGATTCGCATTCCCTGTTCCCGGCTGCTCATAGGAGATGACGGGATACTCACCGGAGAGAGTGAAGCGGTGGAATCGAAGAATCTTGATTTCCGCAGGATGCGAAGTTTGGAGGAAACTTATTTAGACAGAGCCTTCTGGCCGAGGAAAGAAGGAGAAAGCGCTGAAATAGTTCTTGGATCAACCGGCCTTCGAATGACAATCTCCGCAAGTGATATTTTCAAACATATGATTGTCTACGCGCCTCAGGATGAAGAATATCTCTGCGTCGAAAATCTCACATCCCCACCCAATGCGCCGAACCTTCACAGCCGGGGTTATCGGGATGTTGCAAGCCTTGTCATTGCAGAACCCGGAGAGACTGTCGGCGGCTGGATACGATACGAAGTCAGTCAGGCCGACAGTCTGAATTAGAAAGGAGTGGAAATTGGGACGACCATTGAGCTGACCTCTGCCGCCCCTGGATATTTCATTCGATCAAAAACTGACCCATCATACCGTTATCCTCATGTTCCAGAAGGTGACAGTGGTACATGTAGAGCCCCCGGTATGAGTCGTAACGGGCAATGATGCGTACACGGTCTCCCGGCCAGAGCAGAACGGTGTCTTTCCACCCGGCCAGCTGCGCAGGCGGTGCCCGTCCGTTGATGTCCAGGATGCGGAACTGAACCGCGTGGACGTGGAAACTGTGTGGCTGATTCATCCCGCCCATCATTCCGCCGCCCATACCATCACGGTTCTCGATTTCCCAGATTTCAGTATCTCCCAGGCGAAGCCGTTCATCGACACGATTCATGTCCATGACTTTGCCGTTGATAGTCATCCGGGCGCCCATACCGGATTGCATGGAGAAACGGCGGGTTTTCGATGCTTCAGATTCGGGAATATCCTCGACTGTCACCAGAGATTCCATCGCTTCCCATGCAGGCTGCCGGGCACCCACAGGACGGAATTCCAGAGCATCATAGATCTCTCCACCGTTGGATTCCGTATTCATCATTACTGAGCTTCCGTTGGTCAATGAAAAATCAGCAATGACTTCTGCTCTTTCTCCGGGAGATAGTACCAGATAACTGAGAGCGACGGGTTTCTCCAGAAATCCGCCATCGGATGCCACCTGATGAACTTCGGAAAGTCCATCAAAGGTTATACGCAATAGCGAGGAGTTACTCCCGTTGAGTATCCGAAGTCTCACCGGCCCCCGGGGTACGTTTTTGTAAGGCAGAATTGCTCCGTTAACCAGTATCTCGTTACCGAAGTAACCGTGCATCTTATCCGGCATGGACGGCCGGTATGAGAATTTACCGTTCCTATCAAACTTCCGCTCCTGAAGAATAACAGGGATATCATCGACTCCATATTCCATCGGCAGGTCAAGATTTCCGGAAATCTCATCATCGATGATGAACAAGCCTGCCAGACCTTTATAAACCTGTTCTCCTGTGGTTCCGACGAAATGAGGATGATACCAGAGTGTGGCGGCTTTCTGCCGCACCTGAAAATCCGCATCCCAGCTTTCACCGGAAGCAATACCCTGATGAGGACCTCCATCGGAATCCGCCGGAACATCGGCACCATGCCAATGAACTGTCGTCGGATCCCGAAGTGAATTTTTTACTCTGATGATAACTTCATCTCCCCGGCTGACCCTAATGGTAGGTCCGAGATAATCGCCGTTGTAGCCCAGGGTGCGGGTGGACTTACCTGCAAAGAACTCCCGGGAACCTTCATCAGCCTCAAGATGAAACAGTTTCGTACCGTTTTGAAGGGTTTCGTATTGAAGGAGAGGGGGGATCGGAAGGGGTTCCGAATCGTTTTCGCCTGCCGCAAGGTGAAAAGCGGCTATGATAAATAGGGTGCTTACAGTTAGAAATGTTCTCATGAATTATTTATATTAGTATTTTAATAATATATCAAATTTGTGCAAAATGAAATGAAAGGTATAATCACTCTATGCCTGAGGTACTCACAGATCCTGTTTCCCGATTGATGAATCACCTTAACGGCAGCAGCAGCCGCAGAATTATCATTGCCCTGGCCGGCTATCCCGGATCAGGCAAAAGCACTATATCAAAACGTTGGGCCCGGGAGATTAAAGGCCGTATCGGAACTCATTCCGGATCAGAATTATTCCTGGTTCTGGGAATGGACGGCTTTCATCTCAGTAAGGAGAGGCTTCAGAGCATGGAGAATCCCGAGGAAGCATTAGCCCGGCGGGGAGCACCATACACCTTCAACCCTGAAGGACTGCTGCTTAAAATGATTGAACTCCGGAATGCCGCGGGTATAAACACGGTGAACTGGCCGGGGTTCGACCACGGGGTGGGAGACCCGGAGGACGATGCTCTTACAGTACCTGCCGCCTGCAGGGTCGTTCTGGTAGAAGGCATCTATACCCTGTACCGGGAGGGAATCTGGGCTGGACTTGAAAAACTGTTCGATGAAACCTGGTTCCTGGATGTTACAGTGGAAACGGCCATGAGCCGTCTTCATAAAAGACATATGAAAGCCTGGGGAATGAGTAAAAAAGAAGCCAGGAATAAAGCCGACAGCAACGACCGGCTTAACTGTGCTCATATCACTCCCGGGCGGGAGAATGCCGATTTTCTGGTAAATGGTTAAGGTTCTGCAATCTGCATCAGAGATTTTTCAAAAACACGCTGCCCCAAAGCCAGCCTGAGACGTTCGATGTAATCCTCAGGGAAGGTCCAGAAGATTTGATTGTTCTTCTTAACCAGCCCTCTCTCACCGGGTGATAATCCCAGGGCAAGATTCACAAGCACATCACTGCTAACCCAGGGGCTGCTCCTGAAATACCAATGACCGCTGCCCTCTTTTGTACCATCCAGTCCTGAGACATCAACAAAATGCAGTTTCCCGCTGCTTTTAATAAAATCACGGGCAACCTGTGTCAGTTCTTCATCGTCCCATGGCTGCCCCAGCCGTGGATATTTACGTATGGATTCAGAGGCGCTGAGGGCCTTATCACTATCCGACATGTAAACCGTCATGGATTCAAGAGGCGTCAGGAGATCATCACTTGTATAAAGCCCGAAAAGCTGCCTCTCTACATCCCCGGCGGTAAAAAGTACCCGCCCGATTCTTGTCGATTCATGCTCGCCTTCATCAAGCCTGCTTTCAGACAGGCCAAGCTGATGGAGAGCCTGTGAGACCAGTTTGGTTCCGGCACTGTAAGCAATGATGTGGATTTTCTCCGCATCCGTTTCTTCTCTCAGAAATTCCAGAAAATTACGAAAAAGAATGGCCGAATATTCTGCTGTGTCTACATCAGCAATATATTTCAAAAGGCTCTGCCCGGAAGGCCATGAAAAGGCGATAAAAGCTCCCCGATATCCCATGAAATGCCAGAATTCCGAAGCAACCAGCAACGGAGCTTCAAAACTGGTATTTACCCCATGAACATAAATAAAAATATCTTTAACAGGATTATCTGCTAAGCGACCATTGATAATCTCCGCAAAACGCCTGGCTGGTTCCTTCCTGTCTTCTGGAAGCCGGGATGGATCAGACATTCCGTGAAGGGATTTATCCAGAGGTCCGAAAGAAGTGATGCTTTTCAACCCCAGGGGATATGACTCCTCGCTGTTCTTCAGGATGGCAATATCCTGAATGCTGCCCCAATCAACAGTCCCTTCTTCAACGTTGATATCAGCCATACCGAGATGCAGCAGAACATCACGTCCATTCAAGTACGGGACTTCCGCGCCTTCAGGGGCAGGCATGCGATTGGTGGCATACAGGATTCCCAGGGTATCATCATCACTCCACCCTTTATATCCGTT
>JAUUYD010000307.1 GCA_030590585.1 Spirochaeta sp. | reverse complement strand
CCTGCGGGAAAAGAAAGAAGAGGTTGTAGGAAAGCTCACCGGTGGCTTGAGAGCCCTGGCCAAAGCCAGGAACGTAACCATACTCCGGGGAAATGGAACCTTCATAGATTCACGCAGTATCCGGGTTGATGGACCCGAGGGCATAAGTGACCTGGGGTTCGATAATGCCGTGATTGCAGTCGGCTCCCGGCCTGCAGCACTGGATTTTTTACCAAACGAGGATGAGAGGGTATGGGATTCCACGGATGCCCTGACACTGCCTTTTATTCCAAAACGGCTTACCGTTCTGGGCGGGGGTATTATCGGATTGGAGATGGCCCAGGTTTATGCCGCATTGGGATCGGAAATTACGATTGTTGAAATGCTCGACCAGATTATTCCACCGGCGGATACGGATCTTGTACGACCCCTTGCGGCTAAGCTCAAGAAGAAATACAAATCTGTTTACACATCTACAAAACTCAACGCTGTGAAAGCAGAAGAAAATTCCCTGATTATCAGCCTTGATGGAAATAAAGTACCTGAAACTATAGAGGCGGATGCCCTTCTTGTTTCGGTTGGGCGATTACCCAACGGTAAAGGGATTGGTGCTGAGGACATCGGGATTTCTGTAGATCAGAGAGGTTTTATAGCTGTAAATGAACGACAGGAAACCGGTATCCCGGGAATTTACGCTATCGGTGATGTTGTTGGAAATCCAATGCTGGCTCATAAAGCCGTATATGAAGGGAAAGTAGCGGCCGAAGTAATTGCCGGACTCAAGAGTGCCAATACAGCTATGACCATTCCATCTGTAGCCTACACAAATCCTGAGATTGCCTGGACCGGCTGCACTGAAAAACAGGCGAAAGCTGAAGGAATACCCTACAAGCTTGGTGTTTTCCCATGGGCTGCCAGCGGCAGAGCGCTATCCGCGGATAAAGCAGTCGGTAAAACCAAGGCTCTTTTCGAACCTGAAAGCGGCCGCATCATAGGAGCCGGTATTGTCGGTTCCAGAGCCGGTGATTTGATTGCCGAAGCCACACTGGCGATTGAGATGGGCGCAGATGCGGCGGATATCGGCGGTACAATCCACGCCCACCCCACCTTTGCAGAAACTTTTGCCTTCTCGGCTGAAATGGTGGAGGGAACCATTACCGATGCCTTGCCCCTGAAAAAAAAGAAATGAAAGGTTCATTACCCCGGAGCAGGCCCTGGACCCGGTGATACCCTTGAGACTGGCAGCCCTCTAAACCCTGGTTGAAGGACCGACAGTCCAGATTCCATTTGTATCCGGCAGGACAATCCGGTAGCATAGCTCTCCGTATTCCGCATAAGACGACCATGCTCTGAGGTTTTCGGCTGTTTGAGCCTGACTTTCCTGATGGGTATGGCCGCTTAATACCAGAAACTCAATTTCAGGATTCGAAGCTGCAGCTGTCTTAATTATTCCGCCCATTGAATCCCAGAGGAAACCGGGAAAACCCTGTGCCGTTCCGGGCCTGTCTTTGTAGGTGCAGGTTTCCACCAGGGGCGTGACATGAGTGAGAATCAGAATGGATTTATAATTCCCCATAGCTCTATCAAGCTGAAGTTTTAGATTTTCGGCGGCATCCTCGCCAAGTTCTTGCAGTTTTTGGACCAGGGCCTGACGTTTTTTGAATCCATTCACCCAGAAATCTTCCCGGTCGATTGTGGCCGCCAGATCGCTGATTGCCGCATAATCGGTAAGAATTATAAAGTTTTCCATATCTCCCCGATGGGCATCTCCCCAGCCGCCGTGCCCGATCAGAGCCGTATCACTGTCAAGTTCAACGATACCGGTTTCCGGGAGCCATTTAAGTCCTGGAATGTTTATAGCGGCCGCCCGGCGGCGGACATCGGCGACTGAACCAAAATAATAATCATGATTGCCCAATACGTAGAAGATAGGACGCCGGGTTGCGTCGAGAATGCGTTTTAAACTGACTTCAAAGGTTCTGGAGTCGGCGATATCTCCACCGAGGATAATATGAGTAACCCCTTCACTTTCCAGAGCCGCCCCCATACGTTCAAGAGCGCCGGGGTCTTTAATCTCAAGGTGATCGAAATGAGGATCAGAAATCCAGGCCAGCTTTATTGACATTTCATCAGAGGTCATCCAAATTTAAGTATATGAATAAAAGACTTCTTGGTAAAACAGGGTTCGAAATCAGCGAAATATCATTGGGTACATGGCAGGTTGGCGGAAAATGGGGCAGCGGCTTCGACGATAAACTGGCGGAATCGATATTGGAGAGGGCCATCGATGCCGGGGTGAACTTCATCGACACCGCCGATGTTTACGAGGACAGGGCCAGCGAAGCAGCTGTGGGACGGGTGGTTCGACGGCACTCCGATCGAATATACGTGGCAACCAAGGTGGGACGATTCGTCGATCCTCATGTCAGCGCAGGTTATACACCGGATGTTCTCAGGGACTACGTGGAGCGCTGCCTGACGAACAGCGGTCTTGAGACCCTGGATCTTGTCCAGCTCCATTGTCCTCCAGTGGAAGTGTATTACCGGCCGGAAATCTTCGAGCTTTTCGACAGGCTTAAAGATGAAGGAAAAATACTGAATCTGGGAGTCAGTGTTGAGAAAGTGGAAGAAGCCCTCAAGGCCATCGAATATCCCAATGTCACAACGATTCAGATAATCTTCAATATGTTCCGTCAGCGTCCCGCTGAGCTTTTTTTTAAGGAAGCTTCCAGGAAAGACATCGGTATTATCATCAGGGTCCCGTTAGCCAGTGGTCTGTTAACCGGACGTTATTCACGCAGTACTGAATTCTCAGCTGAGGATCATCGAACTTTCAACAGGGATGGCGCGGCTTTCGATAAGGGAGAGACTTTTTCCGGAGTGCCCTTTGAGACCGGCCTGGATGCCGTTGATGAAATAAAGAGCGTGTTCCCTGATAGAGAAAATCTGGCACCTGTCGCATTGAGATGGATACTCGATCATCCGGAAGTTTCCACCATCATTCCCGGTGCTTCCAGAGAAGAGCATCTGAAATCGAACCTTTCGGCGGCCGAAATGTTACCCCTTGGTTCAGAGACCAAAGCTAAAGTAGACATGATATATAAGAGCAGGGTTAAGCCTCTGGTTCATCAGCTCTGGTAGGATTTCGGTAGATGACTGCAGCAATGTCTGGTGAAACGTCTTGTTATGTTTCTCTGTTATATTCTCTTGATTCTCTTATTGCATCGAGGATTTCAACAAGAGAAATATCCGTATCGATCCCTTCTACGTCAGACATCTGCAGCTGAAAATATGATGATGAAAATGGGCAGGATGCGTTTGGATCTGAGTTTTACAGTGGTTATATACACCTCCATGGGGCTTTGGTACGTTTTTCATATTAAACCTGAAAATCGGTCTGAAAGCACTAATGACAGAAATTCCGGGACTGGCGCCAGAGGTCAAATAATATAAACATAACAATTACGGCTTATCCATTATCAACAGACTACGTCTATATAATGGAGGTATGCGGATGAAAAAAGTATTACCCAATAATATTACAAACATCAATCCACCCACTGGAATCCGAATACTGTTCCAGTTCTTCCAGGCTGAGTCTGATGGATGAATTGTGACTCCCGGCAGCAGGGATGACATTTTCGAATCGTTTCAGGGAGACGTCCAGGTACACGGACAGGTTTCGGGGTAACCCGAAAGGACAGACTCCTCCCACCGGATGACCGGTATACACCAAAACTTCATCCGGTGTGAGCATTTTCGCCTTCTTTGTGAATTGTGCCTTGTACTTGGCATTTGCGATCTTCGCATCTCCAGCGATGACTATCAGGATCGTTTCTTCGTCGATCTTGAAGGACAATGTTTTTCCGATCCGACCCGCTTCCACACCGTGGGCAGCGGCAGCGTCTGTCACGGTTGCTGTGGTGGTTTTCAGCTCCATAATCCGGTCTTCCATGTTCCATTGTTTGAAGTGATTCTTTACCTGTTCGAGTGCCATGGGACTATTATCACCCGGTTCATAGCCATTTTAAAACAGTTTTTTTCTGCTGATTATATATAGAGCAATTGCGAATAACAGAGTCAGCACATCGGCGATGGGGAATAACAGCCAAACACCCGGGATTCCCAGTTTGCCTGAGAGAAGCAGAATAATGGGAATAAAGAAAATCACTTGCCTGGATAATGATATGATGATGGCCGGAATCGGTTTGCCGATGCCCATGAAATAGAAAGTATTGATTACCAGGATTGAGCTGATAACCGATGCAGAGGAAGCGG
>JAUUYD010000248.1 GCA_030590585.1 Spirochaeta sp. | reverse complement strand
AGACCTGGAAACAGGTTGTCGCAGCTGTGATTGGCGGTTTACTGATGGGTTACGGTGCCAGGATAGGCTTCGGTTGTAACATTGGAGCTCTTTTCAGTGGTATTGCCTCCCTTTCCCTTTCGGGATGGGTTTATGCGGTTTTTCTGTTCCTTGGTGCCATTGCCGGCAGTAAATTACTCGTCAAGTACTTCATGTAGAAGAGGTCAATAAAGAAAATGCGAGAAAAGAAAAGAGAACGATACGATGTTGTTATCATTGGTGGTGGTGCTGCGGGTCTTACTGCTGCAATCTACTGCGGTAGAGCCAGGCTGAATACTCTTCTGATAGAGAAGGGACTTGTCGGTGGACTGGCTACTTATACAAATGAGATTGAGAATTTTCCCGGATTTCCCGAAGGAACAACAGGACTCGGACTGATGGAAAAGTTTCAGGCCCAGGCCAAGAAATTCGGTGTCAGGTTCAAGGGCACGGATGTGAAAGAAGTTAATTTTGAGGGTGAATGGAAAGAGGTTCATACTTTCAGGAATATTTTTGAATCCCGGGCTGTCATCATTGCTTCCGGTGGACGCCCGAGGACCACTGACGCGATAAACGAGAAGGATTACCTCTTTGACAAAGGCATCAGCTTTTGTGCTACCTGTGATGCTGCAGCCAATGAAGGTAAAACCGTCATGATTATCGGCTCCGGTGATGCGGCTATCGAAGAGGGCATGTTCCTGACAAAGTTCGCTAAAGAGGTGATTGTCAGTGTCATTCATGATGAGGGCAAGATGGACTGTAATGAGATTGCCAAAGAACAGGGCATGAATAATCCGAAGATGAGTTTTGCCTGGAATACCATGGTGAATGCATTTAAGGGTGACGGTCATCTGGATACTGTAGAGCTTAAGAATCTTAAAACCGGTAAGTTGACAGACTATAAAGTAGATACTTGTTTTGAGTTTATCGGCTATATACCTAACACTGAGATATTTAAAGATAAGGTAACCCTGGACAGACGCGGTTATGTCCCCACCAATGAGCTGATGGAAACAGGCGTTCCTGGAATATTTGCTGCAGGTGATGTCAGGGATAAAGAGCTTAAGCAGGTGGCAACAGCGGTTGGAGATGGTGCAATTGCCGGTGTAGGTGCCGAGAAATACATCGCTGACTGTGATGTATTTGAAAAACAGATTATGCAGGCTGAAAAGCCGGGCTTTATTTATGTATATTCGGCTATTGATGATCCCAGTCGTGAACTTCTCCCGATGATGAGAGAAATCGAAAACTCCTTCGGGGGTAAGGTGAAGATGAGTGTCATAGATCTCTACAAAGGTAGAAGGCTCTGTGACCGTCTTGCCTGTGATGTGGAGCCGATGACTATATTTTACACCTTGAACGGCGAACTTGCCGCGACCGAAACTGACTGTGACCGTCCCCATATTGAACTGCGCCTGAATAAGCTATTGGCAAAGGCTTAGGAGGGATATATGTCAAGAGTCTCAAGAGTTTTATCTGCTGTTCTGTCCATCCTGGCTGTAATCGTATTGATCGGTTGCGGACCTGCCCCGGCAGGAGATAAGGGCACCGAAATCATCGGTGCCGAAGCTGCCTTGAAATTGATTGCCGGTGGTTCTGCTGTCCTGGTGGATGCCAATAATGGTGTTACTTACAAAAAACGTCATGCTTAGGGGGCTGTAAACATCCCCCGGACAGCAATCGTGGTAAACGAACCTGTTCCTAACATGCTGGCTCCTGCCTCTCAAATCGAAGATGTGATGGGTGCTGCCGGTATTGGAAATGATACTCTCATATTGGCCTATGATGATAACAGGAATATGGATGCCTCCCGGCTCTGGTTCACGTTGAAAATCTATGGTCATGACAGGGTGAAGGTTATATCCGGCGGTCTGAATGCCCTTGCTTCCGCGGGATCTGAAGTTGTGACTGTGGTACCGTCAGTCTCGCCCGTACTGTTCAAGGCAGACTCTCTGAATCAGGATATGTTGATTTCTACAAAGGAAATCCGTACTAATGTGGAAAATCCTCCGGCGGATTATGTTCTTATTGATACACGCAGCATTGAAGAATTCAACGAAGGAACAGTTCCCGGATCTATCTGTCTGGATTTCAGCGGCAATAATTTCAGTGATGCCACTTTCAGACCGGTTAATCAGATCCGTATCAGGTATCTGGAGAAGAAGATCGATTACGATAATGAAGTCGCCATGTACTGTAAAACCTCAATTCGCGGTGCGCAGACATACCTGACATTGTACAACGCCGGTTATCGAAATCTGAAATTGTATGATGGTGCATGGGTTGAGTGGACTGCAAACCCCATGAACCCGGTTTATATTCCGGAAGGTGCAGCCTTGAATCTGACTGCCTCCGATCAATCCTAGTATTCAAAGTAAGGAGATTTATATGAAGAAAGCAATGTTCTTATTGCTCTTGGTTTTATTGACTGCAACTTCCATGGTTTTTGTGAGTTGCGACAAGACAGATGCAGCTGCCCAGGCCCCAAAAGCTGAGGAAACAGCCGTTGCTGTTATGGTAGATCCTGTAGAAGCAGCAGCTCTTGCCTATTTTGCCGACTATCCGGAAGGCGGATACATCATTAAAGAAGATGTATTTCTTGATAAAGTGAAGGCCGGAGAGGATATGTTCATTATCGATATTCGCCAGCCGGATGTTTATGAAGAGGGTCATATTACCGGCGCGGTGAATATGCCCTGGGGATCCGATCTTTCGGCTCAGCTGAATCTTATTCCTCAAACCGGCAATGTTTATGTCTATTGTTATACCGGTCAGACTGCCGGACAGACAGTTGCTGTTATGAATGTATTGGGAATCCCCGCGAAAAGTGTTCGCTATGGATTTGTCCGTGGTATCAGTACCGTTGAAGGCTATGAGGCTGCTGTCGATGCCGATGCTGTTATGATTGCCCAGATTGCCCATGATATCGATCCAGCCGCCCAGGCAGCTGCAGATGCTTACTTCGGCAATTTAGGTGATGCTCCGTTTAAAAATAACATCATCGCTTCATCCGATGCCGCGGCAATCCTTGCTGCCGGTGATGATTCTGTTCAGTTTGTGGATATCCGTAAAGCTGAAGATTATGCAAAGGGTCATATCGACACTGCAGTCAGCATGCCTTATTCCTCGGGTATGCAGACTTCTTTTTCCAATCTTCCTGCGGATAAAAAACTCATCGTCAATTGCTACAGCGGCCAGACCGCAGGACAGACTGTCGGGATTCTTCGACTTCTCGGTTACGACGCTGTCAGCCTGAAGCATGGTATGGGTACCGGAAAAACCGGTGATACCGGCTGGGCAAATGAAGGTTTTGAACTGGTTATGTAACTTAGCTGTATCCACTGCCGGGCCGCGGTCCGGTTTTTTCGGCCTCTCCTGGGAATTAACCCGTAAGGAGGGGCCTTTTTTATTATATGATGGTATCAATGACGAATCCGGCTCCCAATTTAAAAGACTTACCCGGGAAAGGACAGTGCCAAAAAAAAATATTCCCGGCCGTTTTTATTCCCAAACGTAGCGAGGGAAATACCCGAGGGTATTTCCGAGCGAGTGCCGGGAAAGCATTCATTATAGTAATATTTTTTTTCTATTTACTGGCCCACTTATTCACCTTGGGACTGCACCCTTTTGTCCACTCTGATGAAGCCTGGCTTGCAGTTTTAACCCGGGCCATGATTATTGAAAAAACACCGTCAGCTGTTGAAGAAGTTTTCCGTCTTACGCCTCGATTCCCTCATGCTTTTAAAACACTCTACCATATGGTTCAGGCTCCGTTTCTTGCCGTATCCTGGTCTGTATTTTCAGCTCGAATGCCGTCTCTGATTGCAGGAGGCTTCGCACTTTTTTTTATTACCCAGATAGCTGCACAGGAATTTGAAACTTCCAGAAATACCGGGAAAGGCAAATATTTAAGGCTTGTACCGGGGCTGCTGATGGCGCTGGATCCTCAGTTCTGGTATGCCTCCCACCTTGGAAGGCAGGAGATGTTACTCACGACGTTATTTCTATTCTCCTGGAGCCTGAAAAGCCGTGGCCGCCCTTCCTGGATTGCTGCCATGCCGTTGGCTGCGGCTATATTTGTACACCCCAATGCCTTGATTATCTCAATTCCAATCGGGGTAATGTATCTTCTGGATATTATTTTTTTAAGGAAATTTGGCAGTTCTAACAGAGGTATCGACTGTAGACGAATCGCTCTGAGATTCCGCCCAATATCTGTATTTATCGCTGTACTGGCAGGTACTGCCGCTTTGGCCATTGTATTCAGCTTCCTGATGGATTCCGATTTTCCGATGCATTACAGAAGTTTTGGTGATTCAGTTGGCGCGGGTGATTCCTTTCCTGTAAAACTTCTTGGTCTTTCTCAGTTTTTGAGAAAAATGTGGATTGGTAAAGCCGGAACGTACTTTCTTGCCGAAATCAGGCCGATGTTTACTTTCGGAGCTCTGGGTTTTTTGATTACTGTAATAGCTATAAGAAAAACTTCCCGGCAGAAAACAGCCATATCCATGATAAGTGTTCCCCTGTCGCTTATGGCGGGTATGATAATAGTCGGAAAATACGGACCACCGACTACAACCTTTCTAATGCCTGCAGCGTATCTTCTCTTCGGATATTCCCTGGAAATACCGGTATCCTTATACAACACGGAATTCTGGTCTAAGGCCTGTAAACCGGTGGTGCTTCTTGTCGCAATAATTCTGTCGATTACCACTTTGAGAGAAATCTCCGATTCAATTCATTCACCTTCATACTCGTCCTATT
>JAUUYD010000199.1 GCA_030590585.1 Spirochaeta sp. | reverse complement strand
GGTCCAGGAAATTAATCCTATGTAGAACAGGTGATTGGGGTCAACTATAAGCCATCCTAACGTGTCAGATGATAATACCAACAGTTTATTGTGAAGATTACCTTCTTTCCTTACGGGCTCTTTCCAGACGTATAAAGGACGTACCCGCCGCACAGCCGGAAAAACTATTCGGCGGGTAAGGGAAACGGCTTTAAAAAAGCGACTTAATCTCTTTGGCATAAAGATCGTCTATGACATGCCTCTTAATCTCCTGCTTCCCGGAGAGTTCCCGGCTGACTTCAAAGGGTTTGGGAAGTACAGTGAACCGGGCTATCCGCTCAAACATTTTGAAACCGTTGGCCTGGGATATCAGAGTGGAGATTTCCCCGGAGAGAAGTTCATGTACTTCATGTCCGGTGAATAGTTCCTCATCCTCGGTGTAAGAAACATTATTTTCTTTTGCCCAGGTGATAACATTATCAGGGTCTACGAGAATCAGGGCTCCCAGGAATTTTTTGTCCTGTCCGACAATGACGGCCAGTGAAATATAGGGGCTGAGTTTCAGTCTCTCCTCGATTGGAGCAGGTTCGATATTTTCACCGCCCAATAAAACTATGGTATCTTTGGCACGGCCGACAATTTTAAACTCATTGTCGAAGGTTTTCATCGAGAGATCACCGGTGTTGAGCCAGCCGTCTTTATCAATTGCTTCTGCAGTGAGTTCAGGCTTTCTATAATAGCCTTTCATTATCTGTGGTCCTCGGGCGTAAAGCACTCCAATCTCTCCGGGTTCGGCTTCTTTACCATCTTCACGGATAATTTTCAGATCGGTTTCCGGGAATGCCGGTCCTATGGTTCCCGGAACAGGCCGGTCCTGAGGTCGCAGGGATAGAACCGGAGCCGATTCAGTCAGGCCGTAGCCCTCAAGGAGTAAGATGCCGGCAGCCTGAAAAAATGCATCCACATGGGCGGGCAGGCCGCCTCCCCCTGAGATTCCGGCGACAAAACGTCCGCCGAGTTTGTCCTTTATAGCCTTGAAAACCAGTATGTTACCCAATGATTTGAGGGGCCAAAGGAGAATGAAGGGTATGATACCGGCTGCAAAGTCAAGTATACGGCTGCGCTTGCGGTACCTGGCAACATGTCCCTTAACCATGCGGGACGAGCTGCCCCAGACACTGCCGACAGCAACGAAAAACAGAAACAGGGCTTTCTTAACGCCGCCGGCCTGGTTCACCTTGCGGTACACACCGTCTCGTACCGATTCCCAGATTCGGGGAACCGAAGCCATCCAGGTGGGTCTCACCTGCTGCATATCCGCCAGGAGTATGGATCCGACAGGTTTGGAATAGCAGAGGGCGCTGCCTGTACCAAGAGCAACGTACTGCATAATGCGTTCGAAAGAGTGCCAGACCGGCAGTACGGCAAGCCACCTGTCTCCGGGACCGACGTGAATCAGTTCGGGAACGTGCTTTACCTGATGGAGGTAGTTTGTGTGGGTAAGCATCACACCTTTGGGTTCACCGGTTGTCCCGGAAGTGTATATCAGAGTCATGACATCATCAGGCTCACCCTTGTCTATCTCGGCTTCGATCAATGCGGTATCACTATCTCTGCCGCTTTCCATAATGGCCGCGTAAGTATGAACTTTGAGTTTTCCTGTTTCGGCGGATGCAGGGTCAAAAGAAGGATCGAGAATGATGGCTTCTTTGAGAATGGGCAGGGAGGAGGCCTTTGCCAATATTTTTTTCAGTTGAGCTTCATTTTCAAGAATCGTGATGGAGCATTGTGAAAAATCCAGGATATAGGTGATTTCATCTGCAGTGGAATCACATCCCCGGGGTACATCCGCGGCTCCAAGGCTTTGTATGGCCAGATCGGAAACAAACCATTCCTGCCGGTTGTCGGATATGAGCCCTACCCGGTCTTCCCGTTTGACTCCGAGTTTCTTCAGTCCTGCGGCAAACTGCAGGGTCTGATTGTAGAGTTCCGCAAAGGTTGTGGTTTGAAATACCCCGTCTGAATCCTTTTGCATTTGAGCAGGAAGCCCGGAATGCTTCCCTGCAATACTTTTAAGTAATTTCGGTATAGTGGGTTCCACAGTTTTATCTCCTCTCAAATTGTTCTTTTTCACATGATAAGCCCTGCAGGTTGGAGAAACATAGTCTTTTTGACAGAAATTACTGTACTATTAGGGTCTATGAGCGAACTTCATGTGCCCCGTGTCATGGGCATTATCAACTGCAGCCCTGATTCCTTCTTTACAGGCAGCCGGAAACTCAATGTAAAAGCCGCTTTTAACTCAGCCCTGAGCATGATTCGGGATGGTGCTGAGATTCTGGATATAGGTGGAGAATCATCAAGGCCGGGGTCTGCCGGTGTTGATGATGATGATCAGATAGCCCGAGTGATACCGGTCATCAGGGAAATACGGGAATCTTCGGACATACTTATCTCTGTAGATACCAGGAGTGCGCGGGTTGCCGAGGCAGCTCTGGATGCCGGTGCCGGCATCATCAACGACATATCCGCCCTTGGTGCTGATGAGGCTATGGCAGCTCTGGCGGCCGAGCGGGAGGTTCCCGTTGTTCTGATGCATATGAAAGGTACTCCGGCAACCATGCAGGATAATCCTCAATATACAAACCCTGTCAAAGAAATCCGTGAAGAGCTGATGCAGTCGGCTCAGAGGGCCATGGATGCCGGTATTAAAAAAGAAAACATCATCCTCGATCCGGGTATAGGTTTTGGAAAAAGGCAGGAGGACAATACAGCACTCCTCGGCCGTATGGCTGAATGGAAACCCGATAATTATCTGCTTCTTGTCGGCGTGAGCCGTAAATCATTTCTCGGACGGATTATGGATACTGAAAAAAGCCGTTCGGAAGATTATTTTCGACATCATGTCAATAAGAACCTTTCCGGTAAAAACCATGCGGATGATTCAGAATCTGATGAATGCAGCCGGCCCGGAGACAGGCTGACGGCCACCATTGCCGCCCACGCATGGTGTCTGAATCAGGGTGTGGATATCTTAAGGGTACACGATGTCAAAGAAGCCCGGCAGCTGATAGCCGTATGGGAGGCCTTTACATGGGCTTCCTGAATGATTTTCCGCTGTTCAGCGACTATGTTCTCCCGTTTCTTGATATCGCCCTGTTGGCATATCTGATTTACAAACTGTATGAGATTCTGGAAGAAACCCGTGCCGTTCAGCTTCTGCGCGGTGCTGTTATGCTCGCTCTTGTTTATGCCGTTGCCTGGTTTTTAAGGCTATCAACTCTTCTTTGGATACTGGAAATGATTGCACCGGGACTCTTTATTGGTGTTGCCATAGTCTTCCAGCCTGAGCTGCGGAGTATTTTTGCCCGTATCGGACAAAGAGAACTGTTCCGGGGAAAAACCCGGCAGAAACCATTTCAGGTTGAAGCCGTTCTCAACGCGGCGGAGGTTCTGGCAAGCCGCAGACGCGGAGCCCTGGTGGTTTTCGGCCGCAAGGTGGGTCTGAAAAATATTATTGATACTGGTACCAGTATTAACGCCGATCTCTCTTCATCATTAATTCTCACAATATTCGGGCATGACGGACCTCTTCATGATGGTGCAGTGGTGGTTCAGGGAGGCCGGTTGATAGCTGCAGGATGTTTTCTTCCCTTGTCCAATCAGCCTGATATTCGCCGCAGTTTCGGTACCCGTCATCGAGCTGCTCTGGGTATGGCGGAAGAAACCGATGCTGTGATTCTCTCTGTTTCCGAAGAAACCGGAGCCCTGTCTCTGGCCTATGACGGAAATATCTTTTACGACCTCGAAGAGGATGATATCAGACGGCGGCTTCAGGAGATGCTGGGGCTTGGTTTCCATGATTCAGCTGAGGGAGCTGTCGTATGAGGCAAGCCTCCTTTTTGAACAGGCTTTTCGATCGCTGGCCGGTGAAGATTATCTGCATTGCCCTTGCCATCGTTCTGTACATACTTTTTCGGGTAAATACTCTCACAGAGCGCCAGCTCACTATTCCATTGAAAGTAATCACCGCTGAAGGGTTCATCGTGAGTTCCGAGTATCCCGGGAGTATCAATGTCTCCCTGCGGGGGGATGAAGATGAACTTCAGGGCATCCTGCCCGATGATATCGAAGCCTTCGTCACTCTCGTCCCATACCCCGAGGAGGGTGAGTTTCAGATTCCCGTGGAGTTTCTGAAAAAAGGTTCTGCTTTGCAGCCCGAAGCTTTGGAACTCCGTCCGCGCCCGAGGATTATTACCCTTTCCCAGGAACCGCGTACGGTAAGGAGTCTTCTGGTCCGGCCTGAATTATCCGGATTCCCCACTTTGGGTTATGAGTTAACCCAGTTCTTTGTTTCACCATCTTCTGTCACCGCGGTAGGTCCTAAGAGTCAGCTGTCGAATCTGACTGAATTGAAGACAGAGCTTATTGACCTCTCAGGAAGACGCAGTGATTTTACCATCACAACACGCATAGTTCTTCCTTCTTCACAAATTGAAATCCCCGGAGGTCAGATTGTAGAATTCCGGGGAGTCGTAGACGAGGCGGTTGTTATCAGGACAATTGCAGACCGTGAGCTGGTGGTATTCGACCTTCCAGAGGGACTTCGTATCAGCGATGATCTTCCTACGGTCAGTCTGACAGTTCAAGGCAGTCAGCTTACAGTTGAAGGATCAAAGCCTCAGGATATGACATTCTATATCGATGGTTCGGTTATCAGAGGACCCGGGAATTACATTCTCCCCTTGAAAATGGATATTCCTCAGGGGCTGGCGGTACTGCAGTTACTGCCGAGAGAGGTTTCAATTAACGTTATACGGGTAGAGAGAGTTGGTACTTCAGAATCCGGCAGTGCTGCCGGGGATACTCCAACCGTACTTGATTCAAGTGAGATTAATGAAGAGGCTGCACCGTGATAATGGGTACAGGAATAGATTTTGTTGCGGTATCACGTATAGCCCATTGGCTTGACGACGAATTATTATGCCGGCGTTTTTTTCATCAGGTTGAGCTGGATCTTATCAGATCCAGGGGAGCCGAGGCGGCCCGTTCTCTGGCTGCACGTTTTGCCGCCAAGGAAGCATTTGCCAAGGCTCTTGGAACCGGATTCGCCGGTTTAACCCTGAAAGATATCAGGGTGGAGAATGAGCCCAGCGGTCGTCCGGTGCTGGTATTGGAAGGCAGTGCTTTAAATGCAATGAAACTGATCGGTGCAACGAGGGTACACCTGTCCCTGACACACGAAGAGAACCTGGCGGCTGCCCAGGTGATACTGGAGGCTTGAAAAGGGTATGGCAGAAGGAAAAATCACATACAGAGCCAAGAACGAAACGACCTGTCCAATCTGCGATTACAGTTTCAAACGTGAAGAACTGCTTACCGGCAGCGG
>JAUUYD010000336.1 GCA_030590585.1 Spirochaeta sp. | reverse complement strand
TCATCAGCTCTGCTTCAGAGGGTAACTTCCCGTTCGGCTTATAGTTACCTGATTCTATGGATGAAGAAATGTCTTCGATGATTATCTGGTAAAGCGGTTTCATGAGACTCAAACATAACATGTCTTCGTAATATTGTCATTACCCCTATATAACAAGCTTAGGATGCCAATTTCAAATTTGGCAAAATAGTAATCGATGAGTTCTTTTTACTTGACATGTCAAGTTGAGCAATTTAATATTAGCGAAGTGATTTCCTCTCCGAATGAAAAAAAACGTGTACTCTTCGCTCATTACCGCGTAGGAATGACTGACGGTGTTTCCCTGGAAATTGCAAAAAGACGACACATACTGGAGAATAGCGGATTTACCGTGGCTTCCATGGCCGGACCCGGAAGTTCCGGTGCTGATTATGTTGTGCCGTCAATGGATTTCAACTCCCCTACCGCCAGAAGAATCGCAGATAATGCCTTTGGTGATATCAGTGATTATCCCGACGAGGCCAGCTTGATGCTTGATATCGAGTGTCTTTCAAAACTTGTGGAAAATGAGATTGAATCCATTATCCGTAAGTTCAAGCCCGATTTTATCCTTCTCCACAATATATTTTCCCATGGCAGACATATTGCCTCGGCGGCGGCCTTCCGTTCTGTTCTCCAGCACCTTCGTATTCCATCCCTGGCGACTCATCATGATTTCTACTGGGAACGGGATCAGTACCGTTATCCATCATGCCCATCGGTACGTGCTTTTCTGGAATTGAACATTCCACCGGAAATACCGGAACTCAAACATGCTGTAATCAATTCCCTTGCGGCTCGGGAACTTAAAGAACGAACGGGAATCGATGCCATGGTTTTCCCGGATACACTGGATTTTGATGCTCCAGAATGGGGCATTGATACATGGAATTCCCGCCTGCCTGAGGATACCGGTTTCAGTAAAAATGACATTATCGTTCTACAGGCCACCCGCATCGTCAGACGTAAGGGTATTGAGCTGATGATCCCTGTGCTGAAGCATTTGAACTCGCCTGAAAACCTGAAGAAGCTTACAGGCCGAACACTCTATAACGGCAAATTAATTACTGAAGAAACACGATTTTACTACCTGATTGCGGGGTACGCCGAAGATGATGCTGAAGATTATCTCAAATCCCTTGAAGATATGCTTCAATCCGAGAAAATCCCCCATGGGTTTATTGGTGACAGAATTGCCGCTGCCCGGGGTGAAACCGGAGGCCGTCGGACATATTCGTTATTCGATGTCTATCCATATGCGGATGTGGTTTCATACCCGAGCCTTTACGAAGGATGGGGTAATCAATTCCTCGAAACTGTTTTCGCCCGCAAGCCTGTGATGGTATTTGAGTATCCGGTTTTCAAATCTGATATCAAAGACAAGGGATACGCTGTTATCAGTATGGGTGACAGGGCTGAACCCAACAGGGAAAACGATCTTTTCAGGCTTCCTGAGGGAAAGGTTGAGGATATTGCAGATGATGTGATTGCATCTCTGCTGGATCCGGAAACGCCGGCGATGCTCAAGAATAATTTCAAGATCGGGAAATCTCATAATTCCTACGAAGCGTTGGAAGCCCTTCTTGCTGAAGGAATGGATCTATCATGACCCTTGTCGATACCGGAAATATGACAATGACATTGAGCGGCCGGCCCGAACCGGTTCGAGTTGTCAATGATGACGGCAGTACTTTGTACCGGCAGACAGGATTCGAATCTGATATCGTTGAAACGAGGCTGACAATTAAGGGTGAGGGTGAAATCATCTGGCCGAACAGGGAAGGAGAACGGTTTTCCCTGGCGTCAGCCCATGAAAAGCTCAAAAAACTGGATCGGCATAACTCGGGAATCAGTATCTGCTGGCCGGCAACTGCTTCAGTCCAGGCCATGGGTATGATTGACGGTGATACCCTTTACACATTTCATGCCTATCCCGATTCCCCGGGAAGAGCCAGATTTCTGGAGCTCAGATCGGAAGAGCCGGGGCATGTCAGTTTTAATTTCAAGGGTTCTTCAGTTACCTGGACTCTTCTCTCGATTCAACAGATCGATTCAGAACAGACCCGGGATTCCGGGGAATCATCAGCTTCTTTATATCAGCTTGGGTTGATCGGACCTGACGGGGAATGCGAAGTCCCCGGAGACAGGGGATTTGCGATACTCGGTGATGCAGCCCGTACTTTGATCGACAAATTCGGACCTCCTGTAACCGGTGATATCATTCACATATTCGGATACGCAGCCGGACATGACAGAGGATATCCGGACTATACACCATCAGCAGAACTCGGCGGCGCGCCGACCTTAAAATCTGCGGTTGGTGAACTCAGAACCCTGGGCTTTGAACTGTCTTTTTATCTGAATGCAAGATTGGCAGAACTTTCAGTTCTGCCCGCATACCCGGAGCTTGAGGCTTCGATTCTCAGCGATGGTGAAGGACAGAAGATAACAGAAGAGTACAGGAGACGGGAATTCGCCGTGATGGATCCGTCTTCAGCCAAATGGATTGATCATCTTATAAGTGAAGCCGGCCGCCTGAAAGCCCTTGGGGCATCATGGGTTCAACTGGACCAGATTGCCGGAAGAGCTGCAGCCGTGGTTCCGGGAGAAATTTGGGGAAAGGGATATCGAAGACTGATAGAGGCAATTCACGGTTTGGGTTTAAAAGTCTGGATTCAGGGGGTGAGCGATTACTACCCTGCGGATGCCTTTGAAGCGACATGGAGAGCGATAAATGTACTCGAAGACGGGACATTAAGAGGCGGATTTCCCCTGGGAGAACCGGATACAACCCTGATAGAATCACTGGGTTTCAAAAAGCCTCTGATTGTTCCCGAAAAAAAATACAATTCACTGAAAAAAAGCGGTCTTGGCATAATTCACGACCGCTGCGCAGTAGACGAGGAGCTCCCGATCTGGGGCAGCTCGTGGCTTAATAATCTTGAAAATATGCAATTACCGCGTTGCGGTATGCATAAAAAATTATAGGAGGATTTTTCTATGAGAAAAGTTCTAATTTCCTTAATCGTGTTGTTATCGTTGACAACAGGTTTCTTATTTGCAGGCGGTCAGGATGAAATGGAAGCTGATGCTCCCACTACCCTGGTAGTTTCATCCAGGCTTTATTCACCGGCATCGGAGCAGAAGTTTCTCTACGATGAGGTTTTCCCAGAGTTCGAAAAAGAGAACAATGTTGTTGTAAAGTTTGAGATTCTTGACGACACCGTACTTCTAAAAAGAGCAGAACTCCAGGCAGAAACAGGAAGAGTTACCACCGATGTTGTTATTGTTCACAACGGTGTGATGGATCAGTGGATTACAAACAAATACGTCGAAGAACTTCCGGTATCCGATTGGCCCGGAAGAACCTTCTCAGCGGCGTTCCTGGACAGCATCATGTCCGGGGGTAAAACCTACTTTGCACCTGTAGGCGGGGATGTTTATCTGCTCCTGGCCAATCAGAAAGCCATGAAGTATCTGCCCTCCGGCGCTGATGTTCAGGATATCACCTGGGAACAGTACATCGACTGGGCCGTTGCCATCGCCAAAGGCGAGGGTGAAGGAAAAACCGCTGTAACCGGCGTACCCATGAAATCACTGATTTATATGTACGGCGGAATGTTTCTTTCCTACGGCGGCGAGTTTCCTGTAATCAACTCCCCCGGAGCACTTGAAGGATGGGAACTGTTGACTAAAATGCATACCGCCTATTCTCCCACAGTCATGACCTATGACAATGTTACCGCTCCTATGAAAAGCGGCGAGACATGGCTGACTGTTGCTCACATGGCTCGAACAGGTGAAGCTTACAGATCCAACCCTTCCAACTATGTAATTGCTCCTGCGCCCAAGGGTCCGAACGGGATCGGCTCCATTGCCGGCGTAAGCGGATTTGGAGTTCCTGTTGGAGCTGAGAACCGTGACCTGGCTCTGAAATTCATC
>JAUUYD010000001.1 GCA_030590585.1 Spirochaeta sp. | reverse complement strand
CCGGCATCTCCGAGAAAAAGCCACCTTGCATGTGATTCGTAGAGATATCCGGCCAGGAGGGGGCCGACTGCAAATCCCAGGTTCATTGCCAGATATAAAAGACTGAAAGCGATTTTCCGATTCTCCGGTGTAGTCAGATCGTAAGTTGCTGCCGAGGAGGCCGGCATCATCAATCCGAAGAAAAAATTCTGAATCATTATGGGCCAGATAATCATAGGGGTTAAGGGCATAAAACCAACCAGGCCGAGACAGAGAGCTCCCATAATCTGTGCTGTAACAAGAAGTCTTTTACGCCCTACTCTGTCGGCAAGCCACCCTCCCATCAGGGAACCTGGAACGAACATGACGGCAGCCATCATCAGGATGCGGCCGGCGGTACCCTCATCAAAATCCATTTTGTCAGTGAGAAGGAGTGTTAAAAATGGATAAACAAAACTTCCAACGGCATTAACCATCCTTGCGGCAGCCATAGCCCAGATCGGGCCGGGAAGAGATCTATATTCTCTGATTAATGACATAGAGGGAATCATGTGAGTCTTATTAAAATAAATCAACCACCGGAATCTCTATTGACGGGACGGCATGGGAAATTGAGAATACTCAAGATGTCCAGAAATAATCTCAATCACAATTTATGGAGAATCCTCATAACTGCTTCGGTAATACTTGTCTTCGGGTCTCTCATTACCGCCTGTTTTCGGCCGAACAGGGGCGAAACATTGGAGGACAACCGTTTTCTACTGGATACTGTAGTATCCATAAAACTCTATGAAAGCGGCCGGAAAGATGTTCTGAATGAGGCATTCAAGCTCATAACCGACTTTGATGAACAATTAAGCCGTCATAACAGAGGCAGTGAAATATCCGATATTAATTCTGCCGCGGCAGGTACGGCTGTACATGTTTCAGAAACAACAATTGATCTTATCAAAACTGCTTTGGCTTATGCCGCACTCTCCGGGGGAAGTTTCGACCCGACGGTTGGACCCCTTTCCTCTCTCTGGGCTATCGGCAGTGAGAATCCCCGGGTACCCGGAGTAGATGAACTTAATTCCATCCTTCCCCTTGTCGATTATTCCGCCGTGTATATCAGTGATGAAAACGATACTGTAACCCTGGGGAAGGAGGGAATGGCTCTTGATCTTGGAGGAATTGCCAAGGGCTGGATTGCCGACCGTGTCGCTGAATATCTTATAAACAACAAAGAAAGTCACTTCCTGATCAACCTGGGAGGTAATGTACTTGTTTATGGTGGAAAACCCGCAGGAAAATCCGATGTTCAGCCCTTTAATATCGGCATGCAGGATCCGTTTAACAGCCGGGGCAGGTATCTGGGAGTATTCAGCCTCAGGGAAGGTTCAGTCGTATCATCAGGCATGTATGAGCGCTACTTCGAATCCGGGGGTATCAGATACCATCACATACTGAGCACTGCCGACGGATATCCCGTTGAAAACAAGCTGGCAGCTGTAACCATAATTTCTGAGGATTCGGAAGACGGCGATGCCCTGTCTACGACGGCTTTCGTCCTTGGACTCGATGATGGTATGGCTCTGATCCAAAGTCTGAAAGGCATTGAAGCCGCTTTTGTAACAACTGACGGCAGAGTTATATTAACCAGGGGTGCTGCTGATCTTTTCAAACCAACTGATCCGGATCTGCCGATGGAGATTCGGGATTCATGATGACTGAATGACATCCGCGTCATATACTGTCGACAATGATAATCCTGAAGAATCTAAATCGATTGAAGCAATTTCTTTTGACAGTCTTTCACAATGTGATTGACGACAGAGTTTTTTTTCGGGCGACAAGTCTGGCATTTACAAGTGTCATTTCACTTGTACCACTCACAATGGTTATATATGCCTTCGGTGGATTCGACCAGCTTGGCCTTCGACTATTGGAATCAATGGGAAAACTTCTGCTGCCTGAGAGCAGCAAAGAGATTCTGGATGTATTCAGCACCTTCACTTTGAATGCAAGAAGGCTGGGTACCTGGGGCACCCTGCTTTTTCTTTTTGCCGCAATTATGCTGTTCAATGCCATGGAATCCCATTTGAAAGATATTTTCCGTGCACGGACCAGGAAGGGACCGATTATGCGGATTGGTATGTATGTTGCATCCCTGGCCCTGGTTTCACTGATATTCGGTGTCGGATTCGGACCGATAACAGGAATACTGGAAACCTGGGAACGGTTTGTTATTCCCGGTCAGAGAATATTTGGAATCATTCTTTCCATCCTGGGTTCCATGATAGGGATGATGATGGTTTTCAGCCTGATGAGCGCCGCCAGGGTAAAGTTCAAAAGTGCGCTTCTAGGCACTTTCATCGGCTCATTAACCCTCCAGGCCGCCAAACTTGGTTTCACGTTCTGGACAGTTCATTCCGCCCGGCAATCCATCATTTACGGCTCGGTGGTTTTTATTCCCCAGCTGCTCATCTGGCTGAGTGTTGCATGGTTTGTCATTCTGGTATCTGCGGAAATCACCTATGCTCATCAGATTGAAGCCGGTCGAAAAAAACCTTTGAAATATGCAACTCCTGCCGATGAAACGGATATCGGATGGAAGGTATTTCTGGCTCTCGCTGATGATTTTCGCCTCGGGAAAAAACCCCCGGGAATTAAAGACCTTTCGAACCGGCTTATGCTGGATGAAAGACGGGTGGATGAGTGTCTGAAGAGGCTCGAAGACGGTGATATAGTACATCAGGTGGTAAGTCAAAGGATTAAATTCTCTCCCGGATTCATACCTGCAGTAGCACCGGCCGATCTGAAAGCTTCATCGGTATTCTCGGTGATTACAGGCTGGAGCAAGCAGGAAGAACATGCTGATACAAATGATGCGTTTTCCCTGATCCGTAACGGACTCGAGAAATCTCTGGAAAACCGCTCTGTCCGCTCCTTCCTGATTGATGAAGGGAATAAATTAAACGGTTAGCCAAAGTGAAAAAGGGCCTTGTATATACACCTGCATATTGGGCTGATTGGGCTGTAGCCAACTATAATATCGCGGAAAAATGGATGAGCGGCGCCGTAATTCTCGATCCCGGCTGCGGCAGAGGCTCACTTACTTCTGCTGTAATACGTCAGGCTTTCAAATGTGGCTTCTCACCATCAACCGGGGATTTGGCCAGGCTGCACTGTGTGGATCAGGATGAGCCGGCTCTCTCCGTATTACGGGAAACCATTTGTGAATTAACAGGAAGGCTGTTCCCGGAAGTCTCCATTATTAAGAGCGATTATCTCCTCGAGTCACCGGATATCAAAGCGGATATCGTCTTTTCAAATCCCCCCTGGGTTACTTTTGGTGATCTGGATGCGATAGATAAGGTCAATTACAAACCGGTATTCCGCAGTTCCGGGCTTACCCCTGATGCCCGCAGCCTGCTTCTCGGCGGGTCTCGAATTGATCTTGCGGCTTTGTTCGTTGCAGTTGCACTGAACAGGGATACAGCAGAGAACGGCGAAGGGTACTTTTTTCTTCCCAGTTCCATCTTTCGCGGTGAAGGTGCCCACAGTGCCTTCAGACAGTTAAAACTTCCCGGCGGCCGGTCTTTCGCCCTGACTGAAATCAGGGAGCTGGAAGGCGGAGAGGCGTTTCCCGGAGCGGGCACACGTTACTGTTTTGCCTGCTATAAAGCCGACTCCAGGCAAATCTGGCCCGTTTCATGGTATGAAGCCGGACCGTCCGGAACATGGACTGAAATGGTTGCCGATTTAGCGGACGGGCCTGAGTCCCCTTTACTGCCCCGCCCTGCAGGGTCGGCTCCAATCACTCCACCACGTATACACGTACCCCCGGGAACAGTACCCCGTCAGGGAGTGAACGCTCAGGGTGCATCTGCCGTATTCCAAATCAGAGAAATCGGTGAGAAAAAAGATGGGCGGCTTCCGGTAATCAACAGTAAGGGTATAAGCGGGTTCCTGCCTGCCGAAATGGTGTATCCCCTGATGAGTGCGGCCTGTTTCAACGATGAAGAAACAGCCAGACCTGAGCGCTGGTTTTTCATGCCTTACAGCCGGGAAGGTAAAGTTCTCTCCAGAGAACAGCTTGAGCATTATCCGGATGCTGTTGAATGGCTGAAAAGACATCGAAAAATTCTTGAAAACAGAAAAGGCGTCATGCTGAAAAGTTTCGTGTCCAGAGGCATCTACTGGGCCCTGCTCGGGGTGGGATCCTACAATTTTGCTCCATGGAAACTTGCATGGGAATCCTACGGACGAAATCGTTTTGTTCCGAAACTGTTCAGTTCGGAGGATGGCAGATACTGGCAGGGAAACCAGGCCCTGCATGCTTATCTCCCACTCTACGACAAGGAGTCCGCATTGAGAGCCTTCAGTGATTTCGATTCTCCTGATCTGGAAGATTATCTGAAGAAACTGGGAGGGGCAGGTACAAAGAACTGGGCACAGCCGGGACGTATTCGCAGACTGCTTATTACAGAGAGCTAATAGCGGAAACCGCCAAAAAGCGAGAATGACATCATATTAATTCCACCGCTGGCAACAGTGAAATCCCACCATTCAAAACGAATGCCGCTAAATCCCCGTTTAAAGTACCATGCACCATCAAATCGATAATGCACAGTCTCCAATATCTCAGCGCTGTTGGAGCTGTAGATTCTTAAACCTGCTCCAAAAACAAGTTTTTCAAGAGATTCAACTTTGAAGAGGTGATAAAGCAGGGGATCGGATCCCCACATCCCCAGAAAAAGAACCGTTTCACGGTTTATCCCGGTATCAACATCGTTAGAATTGAGAAATGAAACGCCAAAATCGATTCCAAGCTCCAGCCGGGAAATGTCATTCTCCAGCAGGAAACCCCGTAGATTAATTCCAAGGTCCAATGCATTGAACAGGAGTTCAGGTTCTCCGGGCTTCCAGGAATAACCGCTGCTTCTGAAATTGAAACCTATACTACGGCCGAGAAAAGGCATCCAATATCGAAAATCGGCTCCCAATGAGGCATAGAAAAACTCGTTTGCCGTAGACCATGTGTTAATGGTTTCAGATGTAAGGGGGTTTACGGAGAATAGATTAACCGACAGCTCCAGGCGTAAATTATCCCGAAATTCCGAGGGGTCTCTGCTTTTATCATTATCTCCCCTATCGATAACAAACTTGGGTGTATCCTCTTCATCTTCGTTTCCATCAGTGATATCAGCTTCTGCTGTTTCCACTTCTGCGGGTTCCCCTTCCACCCAGGATTGCTGTGCCAGATCCAACGCGTACAATTCCTCAATTGATAATCTGTATGAACTGATTCTGGGATCCTCGGATTCCAGTTTTTCCGCGTCATCGAGGGCTTCAAGGGCCAGATCCCAATTACCCATTTCCGCCGAGAGAAGAGCATATTCAAGGAGTGCATCCAGTTCCGGATTATCAGAATCGGCATACAATGCAGAAAGAGGTATAGTCAGAAAAAAAAGAACTACCAGAACCTGGAATGATATTTTCATCTATTTACACAGTCCATTCCACAAGACGGAATTGGGAAAATCCGGGAAACACCGGCCCCAGTCTCCTTTTATTGTCGGCTTTTCCAGTTCTTTGGCAAGCGTCTCAAGGAAATTCTGCCGAGGCATATCCACTGCACCGAATGCGGATAAATGACGGGTATGCTGCTGACAGTCAATCAAACCGAATCCGGAGTCAACCAGTACCCCTGCCAGGGCGGCGAATGCAACCTTGGAAGCATCAGACTTGCAGGAGAACATGGATTCCCCGTAATAGCAGCCTCCTATGGAAACTCCATACAAGCCCCCTGCCAATTCTCCGTCAATCCAGGCTTCAGCCGAATGAGCGTATCCCAGGGAATGCAGATTGAGATATGCCTCCATCATTTCATCGGTAATCCATGTGCCGTCCTGCTCCGGCCGCCGGGCATACCGACAGCCTTCAAGAACCTTTTCGAAAGCCTTGTCCAGGGTCAGATCGAATGGATTCCTGCGGATACGCTTCCTCAGACTCTTTGATATGTGGATTCTTCCGGGGAAAATGACAAAGCGGGGATTCAAACTCCACCAGAGAATTGGATCTTCATCAGAAAACCAGGGGAATATACCCTGTTTATACGCCGATAGCAGCATCCGAGGGGATAGATCGCCTCCGACAGCAATAACATCTCCATTGATTTCTGAAGGATCAGGGAACTGAATATCAGCATGAAGGATGGTTTTTTCAGTGATTTTCAGCCTCCGTTCTAACCCTGATATCATCCCCTTCAACATCGGCAACAGCACTGCCTCCTGTTGATAGAGAGCCGAAAAGCACTTCATCCACAAAAAATCCCTTGATTTTTTCTTCTACCAGCCTGGAAATATTTCTTGCGCCGAACTCCGGTGAATACCCTTTTTCAGCTATCCAGAGAACAGCTGCTTCGGTAACTTCCAGACTCACACCTTTGGGGTTGAGCATTGTTCTGAAGGTATCCAGCTCCTTTCGGACAATATTTACAACGACATCCATGCTGAGTCTGTCAAATTTAACTACCTTATCCAGCCGATTCCGGAACTCCGGCGAGAATATACGCTGTACCGCATCATCAAGGGCACCATAACTGAACTCCCCCCCGCCGAATCCTATTTTAGGCTTACCGATTTCACGCGCACCGGCATTTGAGGTCATGATTATTACAACATTCCGAAAATCGGCTTTTCGGCCCATGTTGTCTGTAACTGTTGCATAATCCATCATCTGCAGCAGGATATTATATACATCCTGATGAGCTTTTTCTATTTCATCCAGCAGAAGTACAGCGTGAGGAGTCTTCCTGATGGCATCGGTGAGTATTCCGCCCTCTTCATATCCTACATAACCCGGCGGAGAGCCAATCAAACGGCTCACGGTATGCTTCTCCTGATATTCACTCATATCAAAGCGATGAAGGGGAACACCCAATTCTTCGGCCAGGCTTCTGGCCAGTTCGGTTTTTCCGACACCTGTCGGTCCGACAAAAAGAAAACTGGCCACAGGTTTATCCGGATTTCGAAATCCGGCCCGGGAACGCTTGATGGCTGAGGCAACATCTTCCACCGCCTGATCCTGTCCGAAAATCATCCCTTTCAGTGCGTCAGGGAGAGTTATCAGGCGATCGGTTTCACCGGCAGAAACGGTTTTTTCAGGGATTCTGGCAATTCTTGCCAAAACCTTCTCGATATCGGAAACAACCACTCTCGGTAAAATTTCATCTTTTGTGACAGCCGGCAGATCAGATGTCTCAACACCCGCCTCGAGGAACAGATCTCCGGGTTCCGGTACTTCAGAAACCGGTACGGCGGGTTTCTGAGCTGTGGTTTGTGTTTCCGGATCTGATATCTGTTTCTCTTCGTGAAGCCTCTTCCAGGCTCCGGCTTCATCAATCAGATCTATGGCTTTATCCGGAAGGTGTTTTTCATTAAGAAACTGATCTGAGAGATCCACTGCAGCTCTCAAGGCATCATCATCAAAGACAACCCCATGATGTATTTCATAAGCTCCCCGAAGGCCGAGAAGAATGTGATATGTTTCATCTTTTGTCGGCTCGGGAACATCAATACGCTGGAAACGACGGGCAAGAGCATGATCTTTCTCAAAATATTTCTTGTAGTCGTCATAAGTTGTCGAACCGATACAGCGAAGTTTCCCTGACATCAACGCCGGTTTCAGCAGGTTTGACGCATCCATGCTGCCGCCTGATGTTGCTCCGGCTCCTATGACAGTATGAATCTCATCAATGAAGAGTATAACGTTATTCATACCTTCAAGTTCTTTCAGAACTTTCTTGATCCTTTCCTCAAAATCGCCGCGATAACGGGTTCCCGCCAGTAAAGAGCCCATATCAAGGGACCAGATCCTGAACCCTTTGAGGAAACGGGGAACATCCCCATCCACAATTTTCCGGGCCAACCCTTCGGTAATGGCAGTCTTTCCAACACCGGGATCCCCGACATGAACCGGGTTATTCTTTAACCGGCGACTGAGTACCTGCAGTGTCCGCTCCAGAATATCTTCACGGCCGATAAGAGGCTCCAGCTCTCCCCCCTCGGCCCGGGCCGTCAGATCTACCGCAAATTGTTCCAGAGCTCCCGATTTTTTACTTCGTCTCTCCCCGGTCTGTTCACCACCTTCAAATATTTCCCCTGAATTATCCGGAGATTCGTCAAGTTCTTCGGTCGCATCATCATCTTCGTTCATCCAGTGTGATACCACCTCCAGCAGCCTTAAACGGTTTACACCGGCCTTTCTAAGATAATATGACGCAAAAGAGTCATCCAGATCGAACAGGGCTACCAATAGATCTGAAGAACGGATTTCCTCCTTGCCGGCACTGCTCATATGCAGCAGAGTTCTTTCGATGACATCCTGCCAACCTTCGGTCAGAATGGGTTCGGTATCCTTCACACTCTGCAGATATCTGATGAAATAACCTTCAAGGTTTTCACGTACCTCGTCAGGATCGGCATCGCAAGCTTCCAGAATTTCTCTGGGCTCATCAAATGCCAAGGCCGTATAGAGCAAATGTTCCGGGGTTATATACTCATGTCCCTTATTCCTGGCTTCATGATATGCGGCATTCAGAATACCTTGAACTTCATCACTGGGTTTCATTATCAGGCCCTCTCAAGTATGCTTTTTAAAGGGAATTCACGTTCACGTGCAAGCTGGGTTACACGTACCACTTTCGTGCGGCCGATATCGTATGGGTAGATACCAACCATCCCCCCTGCCCTTGTTATGCACATCCAACATGATTTTCGTCGCTTCAATCGGCTGTTTATGAAAAATTGACACCAGTATCTCAACCACGAAATCCCTGGGGGTGTAATCATCGTTCAGAAGTACAACTTTCCACATGTCAGGTTCTTTCAATTCTTCCCGTATGTCTTCCAGTAGTTCGCTTTCATAATCTTCTTTCGGATTCTCTGCCATATCTATGGAATTTACGACTTTCACCTCATACTATCAATCAGGAAGTTCAGTTACTAGAAAAATCTACTCTTTGGTTTTACAAAGAATAATCCCTGCGCTATCATGTTAACAACTTATGTCGGGAGGCTCCTGATGAAACATGCCGTCTTACTATTCTCCGTATTCGTACTCTTAACTGTATCACTCAGTGCATCAGAAGTATTTTTTGATGATCTTTCCAAGGCACAGCGGTACGATCTTGCAGATGCCTATGATCGAGTGGCTGACCATTTTGATACCCTGGATCAAGCTTCCAGGGCTGAAGACTACAGGGCTCTGGCCCGTGTAATTTTCCCGGGATTCGGTACGGCTGAACGTCCTGTCCAGGTTCAGGAAACTGCCGCACCGAAACGGCCGGTTCAACCGGCCCTGGATCCGGCAGGCGGAGATGCCTCTTTTTACTACTTCAACAAACTCCTCCGTGGTGTTTTTAACGAGAACCCATCCTTAACACTTTCTGTCATTTCAGAGGTTCTTTATCTTCCTCTCTTCGATGCGGGAGTTGAAAAGACTCTGATCGCTTCCGAGCTGGATTGGTTCTTTTCAGAATATGATATGAGCTCCATAGCGCCGTATGATGTTTTTAACATGAATACAATACAGGTTGTAGCTCTTGATAACGGTTACTGGAGACTGGATGTTCAGGTTCATCCGGAGTATGCGGGGGCAGTACCGGAAGTTACGTTCTGGGCAGAGAAAATGGGTTTCTATTTCAGAAAATTCCCTGAAGGATGGAGATTGGCCGCAATCGGACCTGTGGCCTGATTGTCATTCGACTGTTTCTGATATTACTACCTGTGAAGAAGGAAACAGTCTCGGCCTGAATTTTCGAACATACCCGCAGCTCGGGGGCAGGTATGTTGCGAAAAGGGCTCGAAACACAGTAATACGCCGGCATCCGGGGTATATCTTCAAGCGCTGCTTGTAGACCTTGCACAGCTTGGTTTCAGTGTTCAGCCATGGACATGGTCGTGACAGCTCCAGAACCCAGCTTCCGTTTTCCTGCCGAATCTTCTCGTAGCAGCATAGACCGCAGCGAATACAATGACTGTCCCACCAGCGGCTGATATTCCGAAACAACTTGTTATCGAAGGGGTGCGAAAGTGCCCGACTCATCCCTTCCGCTCTTGTTGATATAGATAACTTCAATGGAAACAGGAAGATAGGTTCTGCCGTAACCCGAGGAACGAGGCGTTCGCCAGACCAGTGTGTAACGCCCGATTCCTGTTTTTCTGATTTGTCGAATGATGATGCCGCTGCCCTCGGGACGGTACATAAAGGAAGACTCCCCGCCTGTCTGGGCCGCGATGTAATCCAGTTCTCTACTGCTCATGCTGCTGTCACTGTAAATCGGATAAAAGACAATCCCGTTATTGGCCATCAAACGTGCGGTTTCCACAAGGCCGTAACGGTCAAAAGCAGTTGATGAAGGTGGTCGATTAATAAAAGCAACAACGGCTTTACGCTTCCTGTCCGGTGCGATACGGGTTGATGCCAGCCGCAGGGATTCGTCCCACAGTACCGGTCTGCTGCCTACCGAATCATCGATAAGAGCTTTGAAAGCATCCAGCCCCTTTTCCGGATTGATATCATGAACAACAGCCTCAACACCCGCAGCTATCAGCGAGAAGGAATCATCAGAATCCAGAGCAGAGCTTAAATCATTCAAACCCTGGAGAAGGACTTCAACATCGGAATTACTCCCGGACAAATCCATGACGGCAACAATGGAGACTGAGTTGTCTTCGGAAGAACTCCAATCAACCTCCGGCTGTCCCAGTGATAAACTGCCGTCAAAAATGCGGAAATTTGATGCATCCAGACCTGAAATGGGATGTCCCATTCTGTCACGAACTGAAATATCTACAACAATATCCGGATAAGCATCTCCCCTGACACGGTCCAGAGTCACATCCAACCCGCCGTAAAGTGTTGATAAAGGAGTCAGCAGCACAATTCGGTTTGTATCAATATCACTCACAGCCAGATTACCGTTCTCATCGGGAAAAGCAGAGATTATTCGATGACCGCCGGATCCAAGGGATGCCTCCACACTTAATTCTCCCGAAAAGAGATTGATACGCCGTATTTCACTCCCATCGGCTACCAGAAGATCACCGTTGTACATTGAAAGACCTTCAGGTGCCGTAAGTCCTTCTTCTACCAATGGGCCAAGGTAATTCCCGGATGGATCAAACACATCCACAGTACCTTTCAGGGAATCAGCAATGTAAACACGATCCCCATCACACGCGATACCGGATACGCCTTCAAATCCCTCAAATCTGCCCCTGCCTTCAAGATTCAACACATGCTGACCATCGAGGCTCCATTTTCCAACCCGCCTGTTACCCCAGTCGCTGATATAAACGAAATCACCTTCAGGTGAGAGAGCCATGTATTGGGGGCCGAGAAACTGACCGTTATGCTTTCCGGTTTCCCCCCATGTTTCAATACGATATCCCCGGTCATACCCGGACATGGAAAGAACTGATATCCGGTCGGATTGGAACTCACTCACCAGAAGACGGCCGTCACCGGTGGGAAGAATATCAAAGGGTCTGTCAAATCCCTCCAGACCTCCTTCATAACGCTCAACAAGAGTTCCATTGGCATCAATCCGAACAACCTCTCCACCGGCGTAGGAAGCCACCAGCAGTGATCCTGATCCATCACCGGCGCTCCGTACAACTGAAGGCCTTTCAAAATATCGGATATTATCTTCAAATCCATAAAAAGCGGTAAGGGGAATCCATTCATCGTCAATGGGGATTTCCTCTTCTCCCGATAAACGCCGGCGTAACTGCTCCGCCCTGTTCTGAAGAGTATTGGAGGCCAGACCTTCCTCTATGAGCCGGTCCCAGACTTCCAGGGCGGCATCTTCCATTCCGGAACGCCAATACGATCGTCCGAGCCATTCCCGGATATCCTGGTTAACGGGATCAAGGCTTACGGCTCTTTCCATGGCCAGAAGAGCTTTCCCCGGCAGCCCGTCATTATAGGAGATTACACCCCAACGCCATTCTTCCAGGGCCTGAACAGCTTTCAGGCCGAGATCCTGGGCAAAGCTATACTGAACCGTAAAAAAACCAAAGAAGATAAATAAGGCCGCAATGCGGCTATGAGTTGTTATCCGGCTGCTCATGTGTCCTTACCGCCTCCAAATGACCTTTAATAATTTCATCCCCCGGGCGGTTTGAGAGTGCTTCGGTAAGGCAGCGGACCGCGTCCGTAGTTCTTCCGGCCCGAAACAGGGCCCAGCCGAGGGAATCCCGATATGCCATATTCTCCGGTGACGTTTCAACAGCTTTGAGGCAGAGCTCTACGGCGGTATCAGGGTCTTCTCCGCTATCAGCAAGCAAATACCCCAAGCCATTTACAGCGTTGGAATTTCCATCGTCAAGCTTGAGGGCTTCCCGGTAGCTCTCCAGTGCCAGATCTGTTCTATTCCGACGCCATTGGCAATACCCCAGAGCAGACCAGGCCTGAGGAGATTCAAAACCCTCCTGAAGCACTTCCCTGAGCTGCTGTTCGGCTTCTTCAATATCACCGCACTCAACCAGAAGCCATGAAAGCAGCATCCGAGCCTGATATAAACGTACCAAATGATTGTCTATACTGAGAACCTGCCTGAGCAGTCTGATAGATTCCCCGGTTTCTCCCAACCGGGCATGGCACAGCCCCATGTAATACGCCAATTCGGCATCTTCAGCAGGATCTGTTTCTTCAGCCAGAAATATTTCCAATGCTGCGGAGTAACGGCCTTCGTTGTAGAGAAGAAGACCATCTTCCCTGAAACTCAAACTCATATGCCCCTCCAGATCATTCTATCATGAAAGGAGCTCCCTTGGGTGAGTGAAGGCTCAACCGCAATGGGGCTGATGGAAAAATTGCCATCTATAACAGCCCGTGTATCAGCTCCCTTATCATTTGTCAGCATCAAGATCATTTAATCATCAATCCGGGAGATGAATTCGTGCACCATATCCAGGTTCTACTTGAAAGACACTGGCCTTAAAGCCGAAAATCCTGTCATATTCCTCCAAGCGTTCTTCGTAGTTTCTCTTAAGCTTACCGTCAAGAAGAGTCACCGTACACCCGCCATAACCGCTTCCAATCATTCTGGAACCGTAGATACCATTGGTTTCAACCGCTCGTTTGGCCAGCCAGTCCAGCTCGGGACAGGAAATTTCCAGAAGATCGCGCAGGCTCTCATGAGATCGAAACAATACCCGCCCTGCAACATCCAGATAACCGCTCTTGACCGCCCGTCGAAATTCATGAATCCGTGAATTTTCCTTAATAACATGGAGGCAGACACGCCGGGATCTTTCACTCAAACCTTCAATTGTGCTGGAAATATCATCCCGGGTTAAATCCCGGAACAACACACCTGATTTACCACTGTCAAGGGCTTTAACACATTCACTGCAGGATTCATCAATCTCACCCTTCTCATCATCACTCATACTCTCAGGCACTCTCGAATCGGTTACAAGGAGAATTGCAGGAGATCCCGGAAAATCCATATATTCAACTTTTAAAGACCTGACATCAAGGAGGGTTAAATAACCGGCTCTGGCATAGTAGGACACCATCGGAGATCTAATACCTTCATGAAGATTCATGAAATGGCTTTCCGAGGAACGAGCCGCTTCAATTATTCGTGCTTCAGATAATTCCAGATTAAAAAGCTCTTTAACGGCACATACGGTAGCGACGGTAAGCGCGGAAGATGATGCCAGTCCGATTCCCATGGGAACTTCACTGAAGAGGGTGAGGTTAAGCCCCCTGATATTGAATCCCATATGGATTAAGGCATCAATAACGCCTTTACTGTAGTTTGCCCAGCGGTCCTCCCGCTTATACTTGAGTCCGGCAATAGTTGATTTCTTTCGCTCATTGAGGTTAGCTGAAAAGAATCGAAGTGAGTTATCACTCCTGTGGGATGCTGCGATATAGAAACGCCGGTCAATGGCAAGGGAAAGTACATAGCCCTGACTCACCTCACCATGCTCCCCCAATAGATCCACTTTTCCAGGAGCGCTGGTTATGACAGAGGGTTTTTCGCCGTATTCGCTCTCGTGATGTACAATGATCTGATCAATCAAGGGGTCCGCCATCTCTCATTAAGGATAATCAAGATATTACGCCGAGATTGATTTGGAATCAAGAAAAGCCTTCAATTTATGAAACCTGCGTAATCGAATGTTCTTTCGAGCAAGAAAAAAGGGTTATCCACGATTTTTGGATAACCCCATTCGCTTGAATCTAAACAGCTGTAAGTCTATGTAGACTTGATACCGTACTTCTTGTTGAATCTCTCAACACGCCCGGCCGTATCCACCAGTTTCTGCTTACCGGTGAAAAAAGGATGGCAGCTGGAACAGATTTCAATCTGCAAGTCACCGACTGTTGAGAACGTTTCAAATGCGTTGCCGCATGCGCAGGACACCTTGGCAGGCTTATAATCCGGATGTATACCACTCTTCATAACATTAATTCCTATTCTGTCGGTTACGCTATAGGTCGCGCACAACTCCCGACGTATTCATTCCACTGAGAAACGCCTCATTATTCTTGGTCTTCCGCATCTTGTCAACGATCATCTCGGTTGATTCAAGGTCATCCATAGGACTTAACACTTTTCTTAGAACCCACATCTTGTTAAGTTCCATATCGGACAGCAGAAGCTCTTCTTTCCGTGTGCTGGATTTCTTGACATTGAAGGCCGGATAAACGCGTTTATCAGCCAGCCTGCGGTCCAGAACAAGCTCCATATTCCCCGTACCCTTGAATTCTTCAAAGATAACTTCATCCATCCGGCTGCCGGTTTCGATAAGAGCGGTGGACACAATTGTGAGACTTCCGCCGTTTTCAATATTACGTGCGGCACCGAAAAAACGTTTTGGTTTATGGAGCGCGTTGGAATCCACCCCTCCGGAAAGTATTTTGCCGCTGGTGGGAACTGTTTGATTGTAAGCTCTGGCCAGACGTGTGAGGGAGTCCAGAAGGATAACAACATCCTTCTTATGCTCCACTAGCCTGCGGGCCTTCTCCAGAACCATTTCTGCAACCTGAACGTGCCTGGAGGCCTGTTCATCAAAGGTTGAGGCAATTACCTCACCCTGGACACTGCGCTTCATATCTGTAACTTCCTCAGGACGCTCATCGATGAGGAGAACTATGAGATATACATCCGAATGATTTTCTGTAATCGCGTTTGCAATTTTCTGAAGAATAATAGTTTTACCTGATTTCGGAGGAGAAACGATCAGACCTCTCTGACCCTTACCTATGGGACAGAAGAGGTTGATGATACGTGTGGAGGGATCACCGGCGCGGGTTTCCATATCCATCCTCTCTGTGGGGTACAGTGGCGTGAGGTTCTCAAATGAGACCCTGGTCTGAGCAACAGAGGGGTCATCAAAATTGACATTAACAACCCGAAGCATGGCAAAGAACCGCTCACCTTCCTTGGGAGAACGGATCTGACCATAAACTGTATCACCGGTTTTCAGGTTGAACAGGCGGATCTGGCTGGGAGAAATGTAAATATCATCAGAACCCGGCAGGTAGGAGTTCTGGGGTGAACGCAGGAATCCATACCCGTCAGGCAGGATTTCCAGGGAACCGTAGGCGTAAATTACCCCGCCCTTATCGATATGGGTGGTCAATACCTGGAAAATAATTTCCTGCTTCTTCAGTGGTACCAGGTCTTCTTTTTTAAGCCCCAGATCTTCAGCCATTTCACGTAATTGGGGCATTGTGGTGGTGGAGAGATCGTTAATAAGGATTTTGGGAGCGTCAGGATCGTGTTTCGGACCTTTAATCGGCCTGCTTCCACCTTTTTTCCCGCGCCGACGCCCTCTAGGCACCTCCTCCTGCTCCTGCACATTTTCCACTTCAGCCTCTGCTTTTTCCGGCTCAGCATTAAACGATGCAGTCTGATAAATTGATTCATCCTGCTTAACGGCTTCTTTTTTTTCTACACGAATTTTCTTTCGTACTTTAATCTTTGCAGGTGCCTTTACAGCATCGGCCGGTTCATCAGCTCCTGCAGCGATGCCGATATCCGACTGTACAATATCTGAAGTTGAGGAATCCTGTGTGTTCTCACTAACGGATTCTCCATTCTCATATTTGCCCTCTGTGCTGTCTTCTGAAGCAGCTTTGATAACGATGGCTTTTTTCAAGCCTTTTTTTACAGCAGTTGCTGTTGCAGATTTAGCATCCTGCAAACCCAGTTCGCTCTGTTCCGGTGAGCTGTCAGACACGAGTTGATCCTTTTTACTGATTATACCCAAGAAATCTCCCCTCAACAGAATCCGCGTTCCGTCGGGTTAATGGTAAATATGTTCTGATTTTAGAACCTGAATGCAGCGCGTTCAGGACATTATGCTTATTGAATTGAGCGATTTGCCTGAAACCGCTTCGCTAACAATATAGTAATAGCTTGTAACACCTGTCAAGCAGATCCGTTCAAGCTGACTGCGTTATCAGATAATACAGGCCGTTAAGGGCCTTATCCTCCGTTTTCCTGCGAATCGTTTCTCTATCACCGTCAAAATGAAATAATTCTGACAAGACAACAGCTGCAGGGTTACACCAGGCAATCCACACGGTGCCAACCGGCTTATCCGCAGTCCCTCCGCCAGGCCCGGCAATTCCGGTTACAGCAAGAGTCCAGTCTGCGCCACTACGAACCCGCATCCCCCATGACATGGCCTTTGCCACTCCCGATGATACGGCACCATCCTGTTCAAGAAGCTTCGGACTCACATCCAGCATTGTAATCTTGGCTTCATCGGCATAGGAAATAATCCCCCCCCATACAACTGCAGAGCTGCCAGGTATACCGGTTAAGCGGGTAACAATTCCCCCGCCTGTACAGGATTCAGCCGCAGCAAAGGTTTCACCCCGTTCGATAAGAACTCTGATAATCTCTGATGAAATTTCAGTTGACACGAGCTAAGGTTTTCTTGAGGCGATCCAGGGAAACTGAGAAGATATCAACCCCTGCAGGATCTGCAAGCATTTCACAACGTCCCTGAAATCCGGTACTTTCAGCCATTATCAGGTTGGGACATCTGATATTGCCGATAATCCGGCCTCCTGGAAGCAGCTCAAGTCTTTCAGCCGCGGTAACATTGCCGTGAATAATACCGCCGACTACGAGGATACCAACACTGATATCGGCAACAACCTCAGCTCCGGTTTCAACCATGAGAAATCCCGGAGATTCAATGGCACCTTCAAAATGACCATCAATTTTCAAAGAATCCTTGAACCGGAGGATTCCGTTAAATCTTGTTTCGTCGCCGAGTACAGTCCGTACTTTATTTGCAGAACTTTCTATTTTACGGGTCATAAGATCTCTATTATTTGGTTTTCATCTGATAAACGCCGTCCCAACCTTCATCAGGCGGGTTTTCGATAAGATTCTTACATCGTTCTACAAACACATCAGAAGGTTTATCTGTGGGATCGGCTTTGTATGCCGCATCAAAATACTTCAGTGCCGAGACAAAGTCCTGCTTCTTATAGAAATTACGGCCTTCGGCAAAGAGCTGAATCGCTTTTCTCTTTGCTTCAGTAATCATTTCGCTTCTCCAACATTATCATGCAGTTCCCTGAAATGCTCACGAAAACGTTCCTCAAGCTCCTGCAATGACAATTCAGCTGCTCTGAGAGTACCATCACTTTCCTGCAGCTTTTTCACTTCATCTTCCAGTCCGCCAAGAGCAGCCAGGGTCTGCTCAGCTTCAATAATCACCTGTTTTTTAAACTTTTCCACATCCGCAGAATCTGTAACATCAAGAGCTTCGGAGGATTTAATCAGTCCAAGAACCGGAGCTTTCAAGTGTTCAGTGAAATACCCCAGGGATTTATTCAAAGAATCAGTGAGAGCCAGACGTTTTTCCCGAAGCAGTACCTGCCGGGTAAGTTCATGATTTCTCAGGACAGCTCGAATTCGAGCCAGTACTTCAGAAAAGTTAAATGGTTTTATGATATAATCGTCTATTCCAAGCTCAAAACCCTCAATTTTATCTTTAACAGCATCCATGGCTGAAAACATAATAATAGGAATATCACGAAACTCAGAATATGCATCATCCTTTTTGAGCATTTTCGTAAGTTCCCATCCGGTTAGCCTGGGCATTATATTATCCAGAATGATGAGATCGGGGACATGTTCCCGTATCATTTCCAACCCTTCTTCCCCATCAACTGCCATGAGAACAACAAACCCCAGGCGAGTGAGCATTACATCGAAGAAATCAAGATTGATCTGTTCGTCATCAATTATCAGTATTTTCTTTTTATTCATGATCTTCTCTATTGTCTCCTGATTACCTGCATCCGTCAACAAGCGCCTCATTGCAGGAGGTGACTTTTGCTGTCGTCAAGGAACAGCATTACGCCAAAAAAAGCCCCATCCTTGAAGAACGGGGCTTGTATTTCATGATAAATTACAATTAATGGCGAAGATTCCATGCCATTTTTTTAAGCTCTTTACCAGGACGGAAGACAGTAACACCATGGGTTTTAACAGGTACAATCTCACCGGTTTTCGGGTTTCGGGCTTTATCCCGGCCTTTTCGGGTACGAATCTCAAATGTACCAAAACCCCTGAGCTCTACAACACGATCGTCAGTAAGAGCATCCTTCACCTCTTCAAAGAATGAATCGATGACATTATGGATATCCTTCCGGCTGATCCCCGAGGTATCATAGATGTGCTCTATGATTTCGGCCTTGGTCATTTTCATCTGATCATCATTTTCGGCCATCGGAATCCCCCTATCTTCGAATCGTAATTAACATTGCAGCTTAAATCAGGCCAGGGCTACCAATCTCTTGTGCAGACGCGATTTTTTCCGTGCCGCAGTATTTTGATGATATAGACCTTTCCCGGTCGCAGTATCAACCAGCTTGACGAAATCCGCGTATTGAGTTTCGGCAACGGCTTTGTCCTTAATCTCAACAGCAGCTTCAAAAGCTCTAATACAGGTTCTAACCCGGCTCTTGATAGTACGATTATGTGTACGTCTTTTCAGGTTCTGTCTGTGCCTTTTTGCGGCATCAATTGAATTGGGCAATGGTAACAACCTCTTTATAATGAATGGTATCATACCCCAGGGCAGAACCCTGGACCCGGAGCCGCTCAAGCGGCTCCTGTTCCGCGGCAGAGCCGCGGGGTATTAAACCATGCTTTCCCTGCACTCATTTGGCAATGAACAAGCTCACTGCTCTCATTTCGTTTGGGAATAAGTCCTCTATTCAGGAACTTTCAGAAATAACTATTAACAGATAACCCTTTTACCGTCAAGGTTTAATGATTATCCTCCGGCTATTGTTCTCTCTAATTGAAATCCCGGGGGCGACGCTCTTCACGTTTACATTTCCCGCAATAGGCGAAATGCTTCATCCGGCCGCTGGCGAAAACGGACCGCATCTTCACTTCACCGCCGCAGGGGCAGACAAACTTATGGGTCCCCGATATGGTTCGCGCATTCTTACTGACTCCGGCCATGGGCTTACTCCTTGGAGGCTCTTACAATCAAAATGACCGAAGCTCCTACTAATTATTTTGCGGACCGATAATAACAAACCGGCCCATTCGATGTCAACAACCTGAGAAGGACAAATTGAACAATCTCAGTATAAACTTATTCTTCAGCTTCCTCAGGAAGGATAATCCAACGACTTCCGTCTTTACGTGCCAGGCGTGAAACAGGTACATCCATATGCCGTCCCTCAGGACCGAAAAGATGGATTTTCCTGGAAAAGATATTCACTTCCGTAACTTTAAAGCTCACTCCCTCATAGATAATTCTTGATCCTTCATGAGGCATGAGCTTACGTTCGGCTGAATAATGCTCATGCTCAAATGCAAGACAACAAAGCAACCGGCCGCATGGGCCGGATATTTTCAATGAATTGAGAGACAGATTCTGATCCTTGGCCATTTTTATGGAAACCGGAGATAATTTATCTGTCAGGCTATGACAACAAAATTGACGTCCGCAGACCGCAACTCCGCCTATCACTCTTGATTCATCCCGGACACCAATCTGTCTGAGTTCTATTCTCATTTTAAAATGAGATACAAGCTCTTTAACCAGTTCCCTGAAATCTATCCGGTTTTCTGCCGTAAAGAAAAACATTACTTTCTGTTCATCAAGAATGTAGTGAGCTGAAACGAGTTTCATTGCCAATTTGAGCCGAATAATTCTTTCCCGGCAATATTTATATGCCACATCTTCCCGCTGCTCAAAATCTTTTCGTTTTTCCAGGTCTTGTGTTGTTGCAATGCGGTCTATTATTCGTACATTTTCAAAATCAATATCATCCCGTACAATTACCGGTCCGAGGATACGTGCCATATCATTTCCGTATCTGGTAGAGATAACAACAAAATCACCACGTTCGATATTCATATCTTTCGGTGGTGAGCAATATTCAAAATCATTTGTGGGCACAACCCTGGCTCGCCAGAGATTCTCCGGTATATCATGGAAACCCGATTTATCGGTATTTCCATTCCGTTGTCCCCGTCCGTTTTTATCTTTACTCATGCTGATTCTTTAATAGCCTCTTAACCTTTCAGGTCTACCAGCATACCGTTTATTTCATCGATACGCCCTAAAATATTCAATTGATCTGCCTGATTCTTCAGGACATGAGCCGCCAGGCTCTCCAATCGCTCATCAACAACCCTGATCATTACATATTTTTTCTGCTGCATGGTGCGCGGATTCCGGATTCCCAGTGTTTCTTCCATTTCAAGACTATTCTCGATGATATAACAAAGAAAACGCCGAACCGCTTTTTTATACCCGTTCAAAGGACCAAATACCGGGTCCCGTTTTAATGCCTCACCGGTTTCATGTACATCATCCAGCAGACCCTCGATGGTTTCAGATCCGTCAAGTACAGGCAATAGGCCGGAGAGGAGAACTTCACCGACAGGCATATTACCATCAGCAGCCTTGCCCATTACGGATCTGAAAGCAAGTCCCCCTGATTTTCCTGTCCTGGCTTTCTCATTGTCTTTCTTTTTTTTAAGCCGGGTATCGAGGGTTGAACCGATTTGACTGAGCCGCTCAATATCCATGCTTGGCTCCTACAGACCCGGGGAAAGGTTCGTTACCGCAGTCTGCTTACGCCCCCAGTCCACAGAAAACAAGGCTTCCTCTCCTGACGGTGCGGCAGCCAGAACCTGAGTATCATCTGAAATGGTACAATGTCCGTGGAGAATCACACCTTCTTCAACAACAATCTGCGGAGATCGAATATTGCCAATCATGATGCATGTAGATAAAAGCACCACTTTTCTGCCGGCTTTTATATCACCTTTAACAACACCGCCAATAACAACAGTATCTGCAACAATCAGGCATCGTGCTCTACCGCCTTTGCCCACCAGGACACGTCCTTCCGTCCTTATGTTGCCCTCGAAATCTCCATCAATGCGAAGGAGTCCCTGTAAATCCAAATCACCGCGAAAACGGGTTCCGTCTCCGATAATTGAATTTATGAGAGCCTGACCTTTTGTGTAATCATCCATACTGCTGAATTAAGCCTCTATTGATAACGTTGAAGTGATGTTGTGATGTTGTTCAGTCCATCCGGATTAGCCATATTCAGGAATTTAATCGGGTCTACCAACTGTGTTCCGATCATAACTTCATAATGCAGATGAGGTCCGGTAGATTGACCTGTACTACCCATGGTACCGATAACTTCACCCTGAGAAATGATTTGTCCAACCTCAATAAACTGACGCTGCATGTGGGCATAACGGGTTTTGAAACCGTATTTATGCTGAATATCAAGGTAATTTCCAAAACCATTTGGATCAAATTCTTTTTTGATAACCTTACCATTGGCCGTAGCCATAATAGGTACACCATAACCGAAAGCCAAATCGACTCCTCGATGCAGGTACCAATACTTACCGAAAGGATGTATGGAGGGACCAAAAACCTGGGTGACCCAGCCGCGAACACCCTGGAGCGGCCATATTGTAGGTATATCTGAAAGAAGATCTTTCTGACTGGAGAGAACAAGACCAATATCCTCAAGAGAGGAAACAGAATCATCCAGAGAAACCCTGAGGGCCTGCAGATCAGTTACTTCGGCCAGGGTATTGCCATCGGTTTGTTCAACAGCGAATAAAGATGCCAGATCGCCGCCCCCGGTGGAAGGATCAACAGCTTCACCCTTCAAACCGAGTATATCCATTGTGTCATCAAGACTGTTCTTGAAGGCACCGGCAGAAGTGACAAGATGTCCGACTTCATCCCTGATAACATCCAAACTGGCTTCGGTATTAATCAGATCTTTCGAACGTGAGGCCAGCAGTACCTCTTTCCCGGAGAAATCAAGAGAAAACCAGAAAAAACCGGCAAGCAGTCCGATGAACATAACTGCCATAAAAAACATGGTGAAGAGGGATACCTGGAAATGCACCGTACGTTTCTCGGTATGCGGAACCAGCATAATGGTAAATTTCTGCCGGCCGAAGCGCCAGAATGATCCCAAAAAACCTCCGGAACTTATTCCGGCCCGTCGGGTTCTTCTGTTCTTTCCGGATTTTAAATCTGGCACACTGTCTCCTCGGTGCAGGTAAGCGCTAGATCAGGAATCATCATATCCTACCATCCCGTTTGAAGGCAAGCTCCACAGTAAGGGCGATTTATGTTGACAAGCTCATGGTTACACGGGTAGAAATAGAGCGAGTCATCATCCTGTCCGATTTTTGCCATGAACAGGACCGACTTAAACTTCCCAGGAAAGCGGGTTACTCATGCGTTACTTCGACACACACGCACATATCGGTCTCATTCATGAAGACCCTATCGAACAGTTGATCGTCACTCAGGAAGCCAAACAGGCTAATGTTCAGAAAATCATGAGCATCACAAATAACCTTCAGGATTTCTTCGAGGTTTATCAAAATCTCGCAACCGCATCCAATGTTATTTTCAGTATCGGCGTTTCTCCATCGGAAGTTCAGCATCCCGGTTCAGATTGGCAGCAGAAAATCAACGACGGTGTACAGAAAGACCGTGTTATGGCCATTGGGGAAACCGGTTTGGATTATTTCAGGAAATTCGGTGACAAGAGTTCCCAGGTTGAGCTCTTCATTGCCCAACTTGAACTTGCTGAAAGTTTCAATGTCCCTGTCATTATCCACAACCGTAAGGCCGGACATGACATCAAGGAAATTCTCAAATCAAAACTGCCGTCTCGCGGCGGTGTTCTCCATTGTTATTCCGAAGATTGGGAATACGCATCGGATATGCTGGAAAATCACGATAATCTGTACTTTTCTTTTGCCGGTAACGTCACGTACAGGAACGCAAGAAATTTGCATGAAGCCGTACGGAACCTTCCCATGGACAGGATTGTAATCGAGAGCGAAAGCCCTTTTATGGTACCGGCAGAATACCGCGGCAAACGCAACAAACCGGTCTACATGCCTTCCACAGCAGCATTTATTGCCGAATTACGTGATGAACCTGAAGAAGATGTCACTCTGGCACTCTGGAATAACGCCTGTACACTCTTCGGAATTGATCCCTGAAAGCATATTAGACGATGAAATGACCATGTATTATAAATCGGTCGAAATTGGCAGCCTTCATCTCAAGGGTAATATTTTTGCCGCGCCTATGGCCGGGTACACTGATTCTGTAACCCGTTCCATCGCTCTGAAAGAAGGTGCCTCACTTGCGTTTACCGAAATGCTTTCGTCTGAAGCTCTCATCAGAAACAGTAAGCGAACTTTTTCTATGATGAAACGGGGTGAAGGTGAGGATAATCTGGCCGTACAGCTATTCGGGTCTTCACCGCAATCTCTGGGCCGTGCAGCAGTTATTGCAGCTGAATTCGGAGCTGACCTGCTGGACCTCAATGCCGGCTGCCCTGTCTCAAAAGTCACCCGAAAAAGTGCCGGTGCCGCTCTGGGACGGGATATTGGAAAATTGAGCCTTGCCGTCAAGGCAATTGTAGAATCCGGCCTGCCTGTAACAGTAAAAATCCGCAGCGGGTGGACCGAAGGGGAAATCAATTGGCATGAAGCCGCTCATGCTGCTGTTGAGGCCGGAGCGTCGGCAGTATGCTTTCATCCCAGAACACGCCGGCAGGGTTACGGTGGAAAAGCGGATTGGTCGGCATTGAAAAAATTGGTATGGGAACTTCCGGTACCGGTTATCGGTTCCGGGGATCTTGAATCACCGGCCGCGGTTCTTGAAATGTTTGAAGAAACCGGCTGTCAGGCAGTTATGATCGCCAGGGGAGCCGTCGGGAACCCATGGATATTCAGGCAGACCCTTACACTGCTGAGAAAGGGTATTCAGGAAGCGGATCCGACAGCTGAGGAACGCCTTAAAACTGCAGTTTACCATCTGAAAGCCGCGGCGGAGGCAAAAGGAGAGATTTTAGCTGCAAGAGAAATGAAGAAACACCTGGCATCCTATATCAGGGGCTGGCCTTCAGCGGCAGGCGTAAGAAAGGAATTGATGAGAGCATCGGACTTCAACACATTGATGATGATGCTGAATCACCTGCTGAGTCCGTCTTCCAGATAACGTTCCACAAAATGACTGAAATCATTCTGGTGAATACGGACTATCCGGCATTCTCTTTCGGCACTCTCAGATGAATCTGAAGCATGAACAGCATTAACCATGATATCGCTGCCGAAGTCCCTGCGAATGGTGCCTCCAGGGGCCAGATTGGGATCAGTGGGTCCAAGGACATCCCGTATCTTTTCAATGGCGTTCTCCCCTTCATAAACGAGAATCATTGATTTGACAGTTCCGGGACGATCCAGTTCTTCAAAAGGCACATTCTCGGGTCTCCTTCCGGACATGAACTCAACGATACTGCCGAACTGATAGTTGGCAAATCCCATCCCGAAAGATTTCACCAGTTCTGCCCGGATATTCTCATCAAGAACCATGTTGAACTCTGTCTCCAGAAAATTCGCCGCCCGTTCTGTAATTGATGGTGCCAACTTCTCCTCCAGAGCGGATTTCACCTCTCCATAAAACTCCAGGGCGTCAGCAGTAGACATCTGAAATACTTTCATACCGACAATTCGGAGTCCGGTTCTACTGAGCATATCAATAATGGAGCCCGGGCGGGTTGAACGTACCCTCCAATTATCAGGTTTGAGCATGACGAGGGTTTTTTGGATTCTGCCGGGCTCGGAATAAGTCATATTGTGAACGACGTTATCCGCAGATTTCATGTATCTGGAAAATATCTTTAAATTATCTGCTGCTTCTGCAAGAGAATGAGGAGTCAGTACAGCAGGTTCAAAATAATTAACCTCACCGTCAGGACTGATAACCAGGTCGGCATAAGTATCACGAATGGTTTCTCCGGTAATGGATTCAAGACTCCGGTTTTCAGGGAAAAGGGCACCGACATGATCCATGAGCTGTGTTACGGCATTTTCACCGCGAAACAAAAAAATAGCCACCCGGTGAGCCCGGTTTTTACCGGGGAGCATATGGTCCATAACATAATTCCGGAGAAGCTCCGCGCTGCCGGGTTTATCTATGTTGCCATGCCTGATTAGAGAATCAGCATAATCTTCCACGGCCTTCTTGTCCGGTGTAATAATCTGAGCGGCAATAAGCTCAAGATCCACTCTGGATAACAATCTGGAAAGTATGCCCCCGGTACGGGATTTGGCAAGTGTATAAGGAGTTGTTAAAATATAGGAAAATTCTTCAGCCATTTTCAGCTAATTCCGTCCTTGGTTTTTTCAATCATTTACTTATTATACAATAAAATAAGCATTCTAATAGCCCAGGCAATTCCAACAATGCCTGATTTTTGGAATCACCCTTGAAGAAAAAGGATTTATCATATTCATCATCGTTCATTCAAGAGCTAATGCCGGAAATGACAGTATTTTCTGCCGGAAAGCCGTTTTCAGATAAATAGTATCTGTCGAAATTTCAGAACTTGAATTTCTGTTGTCTCCGGGCTTCGTACATCAGGATTCCCGCAGCAGTTGCGACATTGAGTGAATCCAGCCTTCCTCCGGTAGGAATTCGTATCAGACCATCACAGTTATCCTTAACCAATCGGTGCAAACCATCTCCCTCACGTCCCATTACCAGAACCGTTTTGCCCTTGAGGTTGATATCGGGAGCTTTATCACCTTCCATGTCAGCTCCCCATATCCAGTAGCCCATATCTTTCAATTCAGCCAGAGAGCGGGACAGGTTGGAGACTTCCAGCAGAGGCACCCATTCAACCGCGCCGGCTGAAGACCGGCTTAATGTGTCGGCATCACTCCCGGCAGACCGCCGTTTCGGTACCACAAGCGCTGACGCGCCGAACTGATCAGCTGCTCTGAGTATCGCTCCCAGGTTCCGGGGGTCTGTAATACCATCCAGCACCATCACCAGGATATTTTCATCCTGAATGGAACCAAGGTCATCCAACGATCGAATCCTGCCGACAGACTGCTCTCCCTCAATTTCAAGAGCAAAACCCCGATGGTCGGCATTTCGGGTGAGTTTTGATATAGCATCTTCCCCAACCCGGCGTACAGCTACTCCATGATTCTCCGCCAGCTCGGCCAGCACAGCCCCCCGCCCGGTTTTTCTGGATATATAGAGAATACCTCTGCCTCTTTTAATCGCTTCACCCGCACCATTTCCGCCAGTCAGATACACTTTCATAAAAACATGATAACACTCATGATGCTGGTACTAGAATACGTAGTCGGGGTGTAATTGATGAGAGCAGTTATACAAAGGGTCAGTAACGCTTCAGTAGAAATCAACGGGAAGGAATCCCGAACAATAAATCAGGGATTGATGGTACTGCTTGGTGTGAGCCGGGATGACAGTTTTGAAGATTCAGCATGGCTGGCCCGGAAGATCTCTTCCATACGTATTTTTGAAGATAAAGATGGAAGGGTAAACCTGTCTACTTCGGATATCAATGGAGAAATACTGGTTGTGAGTCAATTCACGCTCATGGCCAGTACCCGAAAGGGCAATCGCCCGTCCCTGGATCCTGCCGCAGCGCCGAAACAGGCTGTACCGCTATATGAGGGGTTCATAACTGATCTCAAGTCATGTTTCAGTGGAAATATTCTTAGCGGAGAGTTCGGAGCATCAATGAAAGTTTCGCTGGTCAATGAAGGTCCATTTACAATCCTGATTGACAGTAAGATCAGGGAATAACACTCATCAACAACCGCCTGTCCTCTCCGGATTCGACGAGGATAGTGACATCATCTTTGGAATCCAGGGTCAGGTTCTGCACAACACTGTTACCCATACCCGGGGTTAGTTCATAATCTCCAGGGGGTAATAAGAGAATCCTGAAGTTTCCCGGCTTGATCCGGCCGATCCGGCGCATCCCCGGAGAACCATCCATATCAAGGTATTTTCCCGAGCCATCCAGACGGGGCACCAAAGATCTTTCTGAATCGTTACGCAGGGTTATACGTGCCGGTTCAGGCCATAAGGAAGCGCTGAGGCTGAGATTCCGTCTCCAGGGACTGACTGCAACGGTAAAAGTAAAGGGCAGATAAGCTGAAGCATCAAAACGTATCCGGTACAGGCCGCCTGACATCAGCTCCCCCCCGGGTTTATCAACGCGTTCCCAATCCAAACGGGTTTTCCCGCTGAGATCTTCACCATTCACCGCATCAAAAGCCTCCCAGGCAAGTTCCAGTGAAAAAACCGGCGGAGCACCCAGACGTTCTTCCAGAATCAGCATACCTGAACCGTTTTTCTTACTCTCGTTAAAAGTAGAGAGCCTGAAGGAATGCCATGAAACCCTGTCACCAAGACTCCAGCTTAGACGGTAAGCTCCGGCAGGCAGAGACACTCTCCGGCTGGTCATGGAAGTACCATCAGCCGTGAGCCGCAGGACAGGAGTTGTCACAACGGACAGAGAATCACCGTCTTCCCTGTAAATACTCGCTTCAACACCAGTCAGCCAGTGTTCCGGCGCATCGGGTGGAAACACCAGCTTCAGTCTGAGCACCCCGTGACTGTTTCTGAAAAAAACCCTGTTCCATGTACCGGGGACTGCAAAAAGAATCGCTACAGAAAGAAAAAATAACAGGAGTATTGATGCCGCAACGGGATGAGATGTAATCTTTAACTTGAACCGGCCGTCTTCTGATTTTTTTACCGTCTTTACAGCTGCCGCTGCCGGAGAGCTGTTCAGGGAAAACTTGAAGAGTGATTTATGGTTTACAGGACTGCCGTTTTTTTTACCGTCATCAATAACCGGCGTAGGCTCCGATGCCGGTTCCATTGAGGCAAGGAGGCTGTCCAACCGGGCCTGCAGAGCCTCAGGAGGCTTTCGGGACTGCCGGGCAGCACCCAGGAGCCTCATGGCAGCCTGACCGTCCTTCAAACGGGAATCCGGCCTCATCCTGATGGTTTTCCGTAATATTCGACGCAAACCTAACGGCAGCTTCGGCGGAAGGCGATATGACATCGACTTGACAGCATCAGCCAGGGCCTCCCGAATTGCGGCAGGGCTCGGACCAGTGACAAATTTCCGCCCGGTCAGCATCTCGAAGAAACAAATCCCGAACGACCAGATATCAGAACGTTCATCCGCCTTTCGGGCATCTTCCAACTGCTCGGGAGCCATGAATGTAGGGGTTCCCAGAGCCGTCCCTTCAGAAGTGATATCCTCATCCCCTCCAGGGGTGAACGCAATCCCGAAGTCACCCAGCTTCACCGTACCGTCTCGTCCGAGAAGCACATTGGAGGGCTTCAGATCCCGATGAACAATACCTTCAGAATGAATATGAGCAAGAGCAGCGGCAATACGCCCGGAAAGCCATGCAGCCTCCCTGCAGGGCAGTGCTCCCTCTCTTGCCATCAGCTCGGATAGAGGACGACCATCCACAAACTCCATCACCAGATAGTGACTGCCCCCCTCTTTAAAATGATCATATACACCGACAACATTCTCATGCCGCAGTTTCATCATCAGGGTTGCCTCCCTCCGGAACCTTTCCCGATGGGCGGGATCTCCCTTGAGGGTAAGTTTTTTCAGAACCACCGGCGTACCCAGGGAGGGATGCTCAGCCTTGTACAGGATGCTCATCCCTCCCCGCCCGAGACGGTCTGTAATTTTATATTTACCAATAGAACCAGGCAGTTTCGGCATCAGAAACAGTATACGCCGGTAACAGCAACTGTGCCAAAGGCACAAAAGTATTTCACCAGCAAAGTTCCCGGGCCATAGGCGTACTTCCGCCCTACACGACGCCCTGGTCTATCATCGCATCCGCCACCTTCCTGAAGCCGGCAACATTGGCCCCGATAACATAGTCACCTTCAACACCAAGGTCGGCAGACGCGTTCACACAGTCCTCGTGGATGCTGTTCATGATGCCGTGAAGACGCTTATCGACTTCCTCACGGGTCCATGCCAGACGCATGCTGTTCTGACTCATCTCAAGCCCGGATACCGCAACACCCCCTGCGTTAGCCGCTTTACCAGGGCCGAAAAGAACCCCGGCACCCTGGAGTACGCCGACTGCGTCGGGTTCGGTGGGCATGTTGGCTCCCTCGGAAACACAGATGCAGCCGTTCTTAACCAGAGCTTCTGCCTCAGCCTTGTTAATTTCATTCTGGGTGGCGCAGGGCAGAGCCACCTGGGCTTCAGAGAGTCCCCAGGGTCTTTTTCCATCGAAATACTTAACACCGAATTCTTCGGCATACTCACTGATACGGCCGCGCCGCTGGTTCTTCAGTTCCATTATCCAATCCAGCTTCTCCCGGGTGATACCCTCAGAATCGATAATCGTACCGGAGGAGTCGGAAAATGAGATGGGCAATCCTCCCAGGTCCAGAACCTTCTGAGCGGCAAACTGGGCCACATTGCCGGAACCGGAAATGAGTACTTTTTTACCTTCAAAGGCATCTTTATTAGTGGAAAGCATGGCCTGTGCGAAATATACGGCACCGTATCCTGTGGCTTCGGGACGGATGAGGCTGCCGCCCCAGTTTAAACCCTTGCCTGTAAGAACACCTTCAAAGGCATTTTTAAGCTTCTTGTACCGGCCGAACAGATATCCGATTTCACGGCCGCCAACTCCGATGTCTCCGGCAGGAACATCGGTATTAGGACCAATATGACGGTGGAGTTCATCCATAAAGGCCTGGCAGAAACGCATTACCTCATAATCACTTTTTCCTTTGGGATCGAAGTCACTACCGCCTTTACCGCCCCCCAGAGGAAGACCGGTGAGGCTGTTTTTGAAAACCTGCTCGAACCCGAGAAACTTCAGAATGCCCAGGGTAACAGATGGATGAAAACGAAGGCCGCCTTTATAGGGACCGAGGGCACTGTTGAATTCAACTCTGTAACCGCTGTTTACCTGTACATCACCCTGATCGTCAATCCAGGGTACACGGAACAGTATTGTCCGTTCCGGTTCAATTAAGCGTTCAAGTATTCTATGTTTCCGATACCGGGGTTCTCTCTCCATCAGTGGGCCGAGGGACTCAAGCACTTCCAGTGCCGCTTGTAAAAATTCATGTTCCCAGGGATATTTCCCTGAGAGTTTGTCATAAACGTCTTTAACATATCCGCGCATTTCCATAACCTCCGGTATACCGGTATTTCCGGTGATCTCAAATTAGACTACCGGATATGAGACGTCAACATATTTCATCATATATTTAGTTGTTTTTTGATAGATTCATCATTTAACAAGCCATGTCAGACCGTTTTTACCATCCATTACGATATCCATACCACTCTCAAATCGCGCCAGTCTCACTGATCCGCTTCCTGAGCTGTTTTTTCGCAGGTAGCCCCAATCAACAAAATCATGTGGTTCAGCCGGAGAAATGTGGGCATACCCCACTCCCAGAGCCACCAGATTATGAAAAAAATGAGAACCCTGGGACGGTTCGGGATCTCCGGGCCCCCGGGCAACCTCCACGATGAGTTTGGCCTGTCTCACCTGGGCCCAGGTGACAGGTATACCCAGAAAACGATCCCGGCTGCCCCACCGCCCCGGGCCGATAAGAACAGCATGACGGTTATCCTGTGCCAATTCATCCATCAGGTTCGCGACTTCAATCCGCAGCGATTCGGTATTCCCGGGGGCATACAGTTCAGGATCTACCCAGATGACATCATGAATCCCTTCTATAACTCCATGTCCCAGGGCCTTGCCGGATCGAAGCAGAAGAGCTTCATCGGAATGACGCTCGGGAACTGCAGCCAGAGGCCCTACCTGAGAGACAAGGGGCCTCACCTGCAGCAGTGAAAAGACAGCCTCCCCGGGCAGAACACCCTTCCAGTCCAGAGAAAACTCCAACTCCACTGGTATTCCCATGGCAGACCTTGAAATTGTAAGCAGCTGCTCCAGCAAGGGAGCCAGAGGCAGCCAGTCATAACCCAGTATGTCTTTGAAGTCCACAACCCTCGGGCCGGGATTGTTAATCCCGTCTACCAGCCTGTGACCCGCTGAATCCCAGGTTGAAGCCATATGCAGCAGCACATCAAGTTTTTCAGCATCACGTATCGTCAGCTGTTCCAGAGTACTGCTCTCTCCTGAAATCAGTTCGGATCCACCCGTATCGGTTTTTAAAGCCCAGAAATGAGTCTGACCCTCTCTCCACCGGTCTTCCTCGGTACCCCAGGGAATCGTGGGGTATGAGGGGCTGAAGAGAAAACCCCTGTCTCCTTCAACTACTGAACGCCCCAGGCCCACTGCGATTCTGGCAGCACCATCCTCCCGGTCCATTGGACCCACAGGATAGTAATTGAGGGACTGAGCCGTTCCAGAGAGTCTTGGAAACCAATAATCCTTATGACGGGATCCGGCGACAAGCTGAATAACAACCGCCATCTTCTCTTCTTCCCTGCCTATACCCAGAGAATTACGGTAAGCAGCAGCTTCCTTTGAATAAGTGCTGGCCCAAACCAGACGGACCCCGTCGGAGAGTAAGCTGAGCCGCTCTTTTTCATCAGGAATTTCAGGAATCATGTAGGTGTCATAAACCCCCGCAAACGGAATCGACTGTGAATCCTCCAGCAATGCCGATGAGCGGACAGCCAGCGGACCCGGCCGGGATTCAGAGAATGCCCGCAATACATTCATCAGCTTTTCAGGCAGATCTGTTTTCAGAAAAGCTTTTCGGAGTTCGATGTCATCCACCGGATAATCCGGAGGGAGTCCGGCCTCATCAATGAAACTGTCGAATTCTCCAGTAGCGATGATGAGAGTCTGGGGAATCTCAACCGAAAGCGGAGAAAAAGAATCCTGCCATGGAGAGGTATTAAGCAGGGCGTTGAAAAATGCCAGCCCCCGGCCTTTACCTCCAAGTGAACCGCTTCCATAGCGGGCTACCGAGCCCGGGGCACCTGGATCGTCGAAATTAAAATCCACCAGGCGGCCCCGATGACGCTTTTCACGTACCTCGCGAAAGGATCGGACCAGAAAATCCCGATGGGATTCGGGAGTCGGGAAATCATCCAGACGTACAGGTTTGATTCGCCTGGCAACCTGATATTCACCATGAGCAGCCATCCACCTGGAATAATCATCACGTTCAGCATGGTATAGAATGGATTCCACCGGCAAAGATCCTATTGCAAGCTCAAACTCCCTCAGGGTACCCACTCGTTTGATTTCTTTACCATCAGGATTGCAGAAAATAAAATCCCCGAATCCCAACTCTTCCAGAATATACCGGCGTATACCCCGATGAAGGTCGCCGGAGAGTTTACTCTGAAATCTTTCTCCGCGCCTCTCCGCTTCAGCCCTCATTGATTCATCGGAAGATTGAAATAAAACCGGTACGTTTACATCTATCTCTTTGAATCGTTCGATTAGAGAAAAACCGGCCCGTTCGTCGATTCGGCCGTCACGGGAAAATGCGATATCTGAAACAATACCGATAAGTGCTTCGCGGTATCTTTCACCCAGAGCAAGCGCCTCTTCCCAGGTTCTGGCCAGAAGAACCTTCGGACGTGTTCTCATACGCCAGTATTTATCGCTGTCGTTCATTTCCTCAGCGATGAGTCTCTGGGTCTGTGTCATTATTTCGCCGTAAAGCAGCGGCAGATAAGAGGAGTAAAAAGGGATCGAATCCTCGACAACGAGCAATACTCCCACCCGTCCATATTCAGTATCATCCGGGGCATTTCTGAAATCTTCCACATACTTGATCATCGCCAGAAACAGACGGGAATCTCCGGTCCATAGAAATCTGGCATCGATATCAGCTTCCGAAACTGCAGAACTGCCATCCAGTGCGGCAAGATCGCTGCGGGAAGAAAGCAGCATCAGAACAGCCAGATTTTTCTGAAGCGATTTAGCTTTTTTTGCCAGTTCACCCGGGGACAGTTCCCCCACTCTCACTCCGATAATCATCAGATCGAAGGGTTGTTTCTCCAGCAGATTCAGGGCTTCATCACAATCGGATACTGTTGTAAGACGGGGTACTGTTGTCAGATTGAGTTGATGATACTCACCGACAATCTGGTCTGAGAGTTTGGCATCATGTTCCAGTATCCAGGCATCATAATGAGGCAGCACCAGCATAACTCTGCGAATACGCCAGCGCATCAGTTCATGAAAAGCATCTTCACCGTATTTCAGTTTGTCAAAAGCATCTTTGAGCTTGTTGGTATCCATAGCTGTTATCAGTATTACCTATTCCACTTCGTCCCGCACATAGAATTTTCTTTTTATTGGGCCGCCATTATATCCCTTGCATGAACATTCTCAAATTTACAATAATTCAGTTATGCAGAAACTCTCGCCTACAGGAACCCATTTACGATTGACAGCTTTCATTGTTATCCTGCTTCCGGCAGGAGTCAGTCGCAAGGCTCAGGATAAACCACCCGGTCCCGGTAAATTGAAGGAATGGAGTCTGGTTCAGCGGACTGGATGATTACTATGATTCGAGAATCGGTCTTGAGCAGATTTTTGCATTGGAATGGGAAGGCCCTATGGGTGACCTCTGGCGATGGCGCGGTGCACCCGGCCGGTCGATCAACGGTATCAGTATGCCGGGTGAGACCGGATATTATTAAAGCCCCAGTACAGCCCGGAACAATCGGTCTGACCATCGCCGGGGCAGAAGTGAGGGGAGCTTGCGGGCATACCAGGGCTCCCGGGAGAGTGTAGTCAGAAGAGGCGGACGGCGGCGGTTCATCAGACGGATTACACGGCGTCCGAAATCATCGCATTCATATGCGCCTTCAAGGCCCCGGGCGGTAAGTTCTGTCAATCGTTTGTAAACCCCGGCATATCGGGCATCCGGCTCAGGAGCACCGCTTTCGTTCTTGCCCCATATATCCGAACGCACCGCCCCCGGGCGGACTATCATGACATTAATACCTCTGCCGGACAGCTCACGCCGCCAGGCATGAGAGAGGGCCTCCAGGGCTGCCTTGGACGAGGTATAGCTCCCTGACAAGGGAGGGTTCATCGCTGTAACCATGGAACTGATGTTGACGATGAGTGAACGGTTTCTTCCGCAGGCAGGCTGTTCCAGCAGGGGCAAAAACGCCCTGGAGAGATGAACCGGCCCGAATACATTCACTTCGAATTGTTTACGCAGAGAGGCGCCGTCCACTTCACTCAGGGCGCCCCGGACGGATATACCGGCATTGTTCACAAGGGCAGAGAGCCCGCCGGAACCGAGTTTTTCCATAAGCTCACCGGCAATCCGTTTCACCGAGATCTCATCGGTAACATCAAGAATAATCGGAGAAAAATGACTCTCGAGGGCAGCGGAAAGAGAATGGCCGTCGGATTCCCGGCGAATGGTTCCATAAACATGGTATCCGGAATCCACGGCACTGACGGCGAGAGCCCTGCCTATTCCTGAAGAGACACCGCTTATGAATATGGTTCTGATGTTACTTTGAGTCGCCAGAGGTCACCCCATAGAACAAAAATGCTAAAGATCTTTAAGACGTATGGGCTGAGGCTCATCAACCTCACCATGACGTTCTGCGTACTGTTTGAGCAAATCCTTTTCTTTTCCCGAAAGCCGGGTTGGAATCTCAACTTTGAGCTTGACGTACAAATCACCCCGGCGTCCGCCGGCGTTGAGTACAGGTACACCTTCACCCCTGATTCTCAGCATTTTTGAATCCTGAGTACCCGATGGAACCTTAAGCTTGATACGTTTGGAATCCAGGGTTTTCACCCAGATTTCCCCACCCAGAGCAGCTTGAGTCATGGAAATGGGCAGCACACAGTACAGATCGTAATTATGGCGCTCGTAATGATTGTGGGGACGTACATGGATATACACGTAAAGGTCTCCGGGAGCTGCCCCTTTGGAACCGTGACTACCCTGTCCTTCAAGGCGTATACGCCGGTCGGGATCCATACCCGGAGGGATGGTGACTTTGATTTTCTGACGGGAACGGACTGTACCACTGCCTCTGCAGCTGCTGCATGGATTATCGATAACCGTACCTTCACCGCCGCAGGAGGTGCATGCGGTTGCAATGGAAAAGAATCCCGAACTCCGCCGGACCTGACCTGTACCGCCGCATTGGGAACAGGTTCTCACCCCTTCCCCTCCGGCTCCATGACAAGTATCACAGGCTTTCAGGCGTTCATATTCGATTTCAACTTCCTTACCGAAAACGGCCTGCTCGAAATCAATACGGATATCATGGCGGAGGTCGGAACCCCGGGAACGTCCTCCCGAACGCCTGCCGCCTCTGCCTCCTCCACCGCCGAAGAAGGATTCGAAGATGTCCCCGAATCCTCCGATATTCTCACCGAAAAGGTCTTCAAAACCGCTGAAAGCATTGGCGTTGAATGTGGGGCCGCCCATGTTGTCAACGCCGGCAAAGCCGAATTGATCGAAGGCCTGACGTTTCTTGTCATCCGAGAGTACTTCGTAAGCTTCCGTAGCTTCCTTGAACTTGGCCTCGGCTTCCTTGTCATCCTGATTTCGATCCGGATGGTACTTCACCGCGAGTTTGCGGTAAGCCTTCTTTACCTCATCGGCTCCGACGCCCTTATCGACGCCGAGAACCTCGTAATAATCCCTTTTCGACACGCCTCTTTACTTATCCTCTTTACTTTCCTCGTCGACGACTTCGTAATCGGCATCTTCGACATCATCAGTCTTGGGGCCTTCAGCGCTTTCGTCATCCGATGCAGCACCGGGATCTCCGCCTGCATCGCCGGCGGCTCCGGCTTCTTCAGCCTGAGCCTTGTACATTTCTTCCGACAGCTTCTGGGAAGCCTGGGTTAAAACCTCGGTTTTCTGCTTGATAGCTTCGACATCATCCCCTTCCAGGGCAGTCTTCAAATCAGCGGCTGCAGCTTCGATTGCGGATTTTTCTTCATCACTCACCTTGTCTCCGAAATCCTTGAGGGCTTTTTCGGACTGATAGACAAGTGAATCGGCGTTATTCCGAACCTCAGCCATCTCCCGGGCACTCTTGTCGGCATCGGCATTAGCCTCAGCTTCCTGTACCATCCGGTTGATTTCTTCCTCAGAGAGTCCGCTGGAGGATTCGATACGTATTTTCTGTTCCTTGCCGGTACCCATATCCTTGGCGGATACATGAACAATACCGTTGGCATCAATGTCGAAAGTAACTTCAATCTGGGGGACACCCCGGGGTGCGGGAGGCAGGCCGGTGAGCTCGAATTTGCCCAGGGTACGATTGTGTACGGCCATTTCCCGCTCTCCCTGAAGCACGTGGATGGAAACCGCGGGCTGGCTGTCCGCGGCGGTGGAGAAAACCTGGCTTTTCTTCGTGGGGATGGTGGTGTTTTTCTCGATGAGCTTGGTAAAGACACTTCCCAGGGTCTCGATACCCAGGGACAGGGGTGTTACATCAAGGAGTAATACATCATTGACATCACCACCTAGAACCCCGCCCTGAATAGCGGCGCCCATAGCGACAACTTCATCGGGATTCACACCGCGATGGGGTTCTTTTTCAAAGAGTTTCTTGACAGCATCCTGAACCGCAGGGATACGGGTGGATCCGCCAACCAGTATAACTTCATCAATATCGTCAGGGGTGTATCCGGCATCCTTGAGAGCCTGAAGACAGGGTTGTTTGGTGCGGTCAACCAGGTCGGCGGTCATCTGATCAAATTTGGATCGGCTCAGAGTATACTGCAGATGCTTGGGTCCTGAGGCATCGGCTGTAATAAACGGAAGATTGATGTCTGAAGACTGGGTACCAGAAAGCTCTTTCTTAGCTTTCTCGGCGCCCTCTTTCAAACGCTGAAGCGCCATCTTGTCTTTGGATAGATCAATACCCTGATCTTTCCTGAACTCTTCCACGAGCCAGTCGATAATTCTCTGATCGAAGTTATCACCACCGAGATGGGTGTCGCCGTTGGTGGAACGAACTTCAAATACACCATCTCCGAGATCGAGGATGGAAATATCAAAAGTACCGCCCCCAAGATCGTAAACAGCAATTTTTTCTTCTTTTTCGGACTTTCCTATACCATAGGCCAGAGCAGCAGCAGTAGGTTCATTGATGATGCGTTTGACTTCCAGACCGGCAATCTTACCGGCGTCTTTTGTCGCCTGTCTTTGAGCATCGTTGAAATAAGCCGGTACTGTAACTATGGCTTCAGTGACAGTTTCACCGAGGTAGTCTTCGGCTGTTTTCTTCATTTTCTGAAGAATTGAGGCGGAAATTTCGGGGGGTGAGTAGGTTTTACCTTTTATTTTCACCTGAGTCATTTCCCCGGCACCCTTGACAACGTCATAGGGCACCATGGTCAATTCTTCATTTACTTCACCATAACGGCGGCCCATAAAGCGTTTGATGGAATAAATGGTATTTTCAGGGTTAGTTACCATCTGGTTCTTGGCTGTCTGTCCCACCAGCCTGTCGTCCTTGTCTGTAAAAGCCACCATCGAAGGTGTGGTTCTGGCACCTTCCTCGTTGGGAATAACTATTGACTCTCCACCTTCCATTACTGCAACACAGGAATTGGTTGTTCCCAGGTCTATACCTATAATTTTACCCACTGTAAGTCTCCTTGTTCATTGTCTTATTCATCGCCTTCTCCGGCTTCTTCAGTCTCTTCAGTCTCTTCAGTCTCTTCGGTCTCATTTGCTGCGGGTTTGGATACCACAACCTTGGCAGGCCTGAGTACGCGGTCATACAGACGGTACCCGGCCTGGAATACCTGTTTAACCGTATCAACTTCCACATCGGATGATTCTTCAGACATCATTGCCTCATGGATTGCCGGGTTGTATGGTTCACCTTCAGCCTCGATACGTTCCAATCCGTAACGCTCTGTAAGCATCCCGGAAAATTGCTTTTCAATCATCAGAATACCTTCGTGAAAGGTATCGAAATCCCGGGAATCCGCGGATGACTCAATGGCACGCTCAAAGTTATCAATAACTTCAGCAAGATCCTTGAGAATATCCTGATGCCGATACTTATAGGCATCCTGCTGCTGCTTAACCAGTCTTCTGCGGGTGTTCTGATTCTCCGCTGCCATTCTCAGGATTCTCTCATTCAGTTCGGTATTCTCAGCCTGCAAAGCAGCTGTTTCATCTACTGGTTCTTCAGGCTCCGGGGACTCCTCGACGGCATCTTCGTCTGTATTTTCGGCCGTTATATCATTATCAACAGCCTGATCCTCGACGACTTCTTCATCGATAATATTTTTTTCAGTATCTTTGCGACTCATGCTACCTCGTAAAGCTCAACAATTTCCTGGTCCATAAAATACTCAAGGGTAAGAAATAGGGTCAAGAAAAACCCAATAAAAACCCACTTTAATTCCCGGACCTGCCGGCATTGTTGAAGAAAAACGTCGGTTCTTAAAATAAAATCGATTGTCGCAGGCCGATGAACGCACTAGAATGCCAGTAATGATTCGTAAGGTTTACATGAATGGACAGGTCAGCACTCTCCTGGTCTTTGAGGATAACAGTGAGGACACAGGTTTCAATCCCATCCTCGAAGCTCTGAAGGAACAGGCTGAAAGAATTGAGAGCCTGGAAGAACAGAACCGGGAACTGGTGAAACAGGAAGAGCTCCTTGCGTCCCTGATGGAAATGACAGCCCAGACAGGTGAGCTGATGTCCCGCAGTCTTAAAGCTCTTGAACGCCTTGAAGACACAAAAGAGAGTGATGATATTCCCAACGAATCTCTGGATACCTGAGAATCCTTTACAGGAAAAGAACCGGCTGATCCTCCCCGCCTTCATACACACGAACAAAGGGCAGACTGTTTTCCAGCATATCCAGATCAAGGCCGTAACGATTTTCAAATTTGTCTTTCAAACCTTCCCAGCCCGGGAGTCCCGATAGCCGGAGGGCTTCATTTCTATCCTTGCCGGCCTGGCGGTAGGCAATGTATTGAATCCATCTCCGCCGGTGAATGTAATCTTCGAGAGGGCTGCCCGCAACCCGCCGGAAATCCTCGTCAAGAGACTCAATACTCCGGCCCAGTTCAGTACCCAGCAGGCTTGAATCGATAAGACCCGGGTTCCTGTCGATGATTTCAACGGCTTTTCGTACTTCACCATCCCAGTTTGAAGGAACCGCGACAGCTCCGCTGTAAACCATGATCAGCATTTCTGCCAGTCTCAGGGCACCCAGGGGGTCGGGAGTATCCCCTGCAGTCTGTATGACTTCAGTCATCCCCGGGGGCAGCAACGCCTCGTGTAAAGCCCAGGGCCTGTTTTTGAGGGAACGGCCGCGAAGCATGTTCCAAAGTGATGTATCGGGATCTATCCAGAGTATTATCTGCCAGTCACCCTTGCCATTGATGAAATGAGGACATCCTCCGTCGAGAAGTACCGCCCGGGCTTTATACCAGTATTTTTCCAGGCGGATGCGAAAAGGCTGATTAATACCGAAAACAAGCTTCATGGCCTCATGTGATATGACTTTACCGTCCCGGAATGATCCCATTCCCATCAGAAAATTCCGAAAGAGATAATAATCAGCCCTGTACCGGTTGGCAGACATAATCGGCTGAGTGCTAAGACTTCGGCTGGAGTTCCATGATCAGCTCCACCTCACCGCGGCTTAACTTGAGATTTGTGGCAATTTCGTCACTGTTCCAACCCTCTCTTGCCAATTTCACCACCATTTCCCTGGTACTCATATCGGGAGAACCTCCGGTTTTTTTACCGCCGGACTCTCTTTTCGACAGGGTTCCCAGCAGTCTGATCCTCTGCTGGGTTTCCCTGTTTATCTGATCCAGGCGTGTTTCGGTTTTGGCAAGCCATTCCCGTGCCTTTCCAAGATCGTCCAATTTATTGTCCAACTCGGCAATAGTGGAGTCTATGGTGGCTACTTTCCCAACTACGATATCGATTTTTTCCCGATCTTCCTCAAGCTGTGCCTGACGTTCCACGGCGGAATCAAGGTTTTCCCGCAAAGGAATAATACCCTCGGCTACATCCTTGATAATCTCCTCGATGCGGGTCATACGTTCGAAATTCTTGTCCACTCCATCAGTAGCCGCATCAAGAACATTGGATTTCTCGGAAAGCCTGTCGTAGCGGCTGCCTAAATCTTCATGAAGATCTTCAAGTTGTTTTAAACGGACCTGCAGATCCAGCAGAGTGTCATTCGCGTCACTGACCCGTTCAAGTTTCAAATCAACGGACTCGGTCAAGCTGCTGATTCTGGCAATTTTCCCTTCGAGGTTTTCCACTTTCTGCTGTTCCGACAGAAAACGGGCCAGTTTCCCGCTTACCTCATCATAAAGACTGACAGCCTTCTCATACTGATCGTTGATAATCCGTATCTCTTCACGCCCTGATCCTACGGCTTCAAGCTGCCTGTTCAATTGAGAAATATCCGCCTCCAGAGCCTCTTTCATCTCATCCGCCCGTTCGAATACACGGGTTTCTGCAATGAACTCCCTTTGACGTCTGTCAATTTCATCAAGGTTCCGCATCAGCCTCGCGTACTCTGTATCTGTATGAGCACTCATTTCCTTGCGGTTGCTTTCTGCCTTATCCCTGGATTCCTGAACTGAAAGTCTCAATTCCTTAATCTTGCGTTCCACATCATCCCGGGCTTCACGGGAGTTCTTTCTGAACTCAAGAAGGAAACTTTCACTCTGATCTTTAAGGTTATCCAGACTGTCCCGGGTTTTTTCTGTGAGTTCTGAAGATACATGGGTTATCGATTCCTCTATTGAAGCCAGCTCTCTTCTTAAAGATGCGCGTTCTTCTCCGGAATCAAGAATCAACTGCTCGGTTCTGCCGGTATACTCATCCTTCAATTCCGCCATCATTGCGGCAAATTCGGACCGCATGGTATCAACATTTTCCCCGGTGCTTCTTTGAGCATCCTGTATCTGTATACCAACGCGCTCCCTCCATTCTGAGGTTTCGTCCCGGGCTGCCTGATAAGCTTCGGTATGCTCCCTGTTACGGATTTCAATATCACTGGAAAAATCAGAGAGTTTTTGTGATATCGTTTTATTGGCCTTGGAAAATTTATCCCCGACATCCTTGTCAAAATTTTCAAACACCTTCTCGAATTCAGTGAATGAGTTCTCCTTCTGATCGGAAATCTTTCGGGACAGCTCCTCCCTGAAACCGGTCAGCTCATTTTCCGCACCCAGGATTCGACCGTTGAGAGATTCCCTGAATCCATCCACCTGATCCTGGAAGGTTTCAAACTGACCGAAAACTTTCGTCTGAAGATCGGTAAGTTTCTGTTTTATCTCTGTGGAATAACGCCGCTCAGTCTCCTCTCTGTCACGGGTAGCCTTGAGGCCGAGATCACTCAGTTCCAACTCCGAATTCTTACGCCATTCTTCCATGGCGGCCCGCATCTGTTCGTCCCGATTCTTCAGATCCGTAAAGAAATCATCTTCAAATACCTGAAGTTTCTCAGAAACATTGTCGTAAGCCCTGGATTTAAGTTCATCCAGCCCCCGTTCCAAATCACTCATATTACGGATGAGGGTGGTATACTCTTCCTCTATACGGGCTTTTTCAAGATCCCGCCGCTCTGTCATCTCGGCATCAAATTCCGTAAAGCTGTCTTCCACGTCTTGAACAACCTGTTTCTGTGAGGCCTTCAGGCTCATTGCAACGGTATCCATATCCTTGATAAAGCCCTCAATTCTCCCGAAACGTTCTTCTACCGTTTTCCGGTATTCAATCTGACGGATTTCAACAGCCTCCAGCAGATCTGTTTCCTTACTTTCAACAATGTTCTCTACCCGCCCGCGCAGTTCATCAACATCTCTGTTCAGATTGACGGTTGTATCACTGAGACGTTTCTCAACATCAAGAAACCCGTCACGATGAGTCTCCAGACGTCTGGAACTCTCAGATTCCCAGTTTTCCATAGCCAGTCTTGCATCAGTCAGGGATTCCTG
>JAUUYD010000081.1 GCA_030590585.1 Spirochaeta sp. | reverse complement strand
GTCAATTCCAATTCCACAGGAACCAGAGTGAATCCGAACTCCCGACGGATTTGATTGACAAGAAAACGCCTGTAGGAATCCGGAAATCCGGTCTTTCGATTGACAAAAGCGACAAAACGAACAGGTTTGATGGAAACCTGAGTTACATAACGGACTTTAAATGCTTTCCCCTTTCTGGTAGGAGGCGGAGTCAGATCAACCCACTCCGATACGGCACGATTCAATTCAGAAGTATCCACACGGCGGTTCTGCTGCCTGTCGGCTTTCAGAATTATATCCAGTAAATCGGGAATACCGTAACCCTTAAGAGCGGAAATAGGGGTAAGAGGAGCCCAGTCCAGTATGGGAAACTGAAAACGTATACGGTCTTCAGCTTTCTTGAATTTGAGCTTGTCAGGAACCTTTTCATCCCATTTATTCAGGGCCATTATCACCGTACGGCCTTTTTTAACCGCCTGGGCTGTAATTTTTTTATCCTGATCGGACAAGCCTTCATCAGCATCAATCAGAAGTACCGTGACATCGGCTTCAAACATGGCTCTGATTGCACGGTTCACTGAATAGTACTCAACATTTTCAGCAACCCTGGCCTTACGGCGAATTCCGGCAGTATCTACAATTCTCAAGCTTCGGCCCTTATGTTCAGCACTTCCGATAACTGTATCCCGGGTTGTGCCGGCAATATCCGACACCAGGGAACACTCCTCGCCGGACAAGCGGTTTGCCAGGGTGGATTTTCCGACATTCGGTTTACCCACCAGCGCCAGAACAAGATCTGAGGAACCTTCATTCAACTCATCATTTTCGTCGATATCACCAGAGAGGGAATCAATCACCAATTCCAGCTTTTCCCTGACGATTTCAGCCAGCCTGTCCATGTTGCGGCCATGAATGGCTGATACCGGGATGGGTTCTCCCAGTCCAGTGGAATAGAAATCAGAAGCCTGATAGTCTTTTTCCGGTGTATCAGCCTTGTTCACCACCAGGATGACGCGATCGGATTTATCCCGAAGCTCATCAACCAGCAAATGATCCTCAGCCGTCATTTCACCGAGTTCCACCAGAAAAAGTATAAGATCCGCATTCTTCAGGGATGAGAGTGAGCGTTCGGCAACAATATCATCGAAAGTATCCTCATATTCCACCTTCACCCCGCCGGTATCCACCAGCGTAATGGGGATTCCGGCTATGGAACATTGCTCCTCTATTGCATCCCGGGTTACCCCGGGAGTGGGGTCGGTAATCGCCCTTCTCCGGCCGTACAGCCTGTTGAACAGGGTGGATTTCCCCACATTGGGACGCCCGGCTATAACAACCCTGGGACGCCGTTTATTTTCTTTCGTCAAATTTCTCTCCCAACCAGCTATTCAGATAAGATTCAACTTCTTCACTGCAGGCCATTATCATAACAGTCTCCAGCACAGTTGAAGCTTCACTTGCACTGACCGAACGGATTATACGCTTGACTGATGGAATACTGAAAGCACCCATGGACAAATCATCCAGACCGAGGGCCAGAAGAAGCACTGCCGAGGCCGGATCACTGGCAACCTCTCCGCAGACGCCCACCGGAATACCCGCGGCTTTTCCGTTCTCAACAGTCATTTTTATCAGACGCCATAAAGCCGGATGATACGGCTGGAACAGAGGAGCGATTTTTTCATTACCCCTGTCAACAGCCATGGTGTATTGAATTAAATCGTTCGTCCCGATAGAAAAGAAATCCGATTTTCTGGCCAGAACATCAGAGATAAGAGCTGCAGAGGGTACTTCTATCATAATCCCAATCGGCAGATTTTCAGCCATGGGAGTTTTGCAGGCAGCAAGATCGCGTCTTTCTTCTTCCAGAATCATCAATGCCTTATCCAGCTCACCGGTATTGGAAATAAGTGGAAACATGATTCTCAGATTTCCGTGAGCCGAAGCACGAAGAAGAGCGCGAAGCTGAATACGGAATATTTCCTCTTCATCAAGACAGAATCGGATTGCCCGCCAACCAAGAAGAGGATTGTTTTCATCTAAAGAACCCATCATCGGCAGCAATTTATCACCACCGACATCCATAGTCCTGATAGTTACAGGTTTCTCCCCCATTGCTTCGAGAACTTTCACATAAGCCCGGTACTGAATTTCTTCATCCGGCTGTTCCCGGGGGTTCATAAACAGAAACTCACTTCGGAACAGTCCGATTCCTTGAGCATTTGAGGATATTACAAGGTCAATCTCCTCAGGGATCTCAATATTTGCCAAAAGATTAATCGACTTGCCGTCTGTGGTTTCCGCAGGCAGGTTCCTTAATCCGATCAGCTCCGTCTCACGTTTTTCCAGTTCGCGGAGTTTTCCCCGATAAGCTACAAGAGTTTCCTCATCAGGGTCGACAATAACAATTCCCAGGCTCCCGTCAACAATAACCAGATCGTCAGGCTTGATATTTCGCGTAATGGATCTCAAACCCAGAACCGCGGGGATGCCCAGAGAACGGGCGAGAATCGCCGTGTGGGAGGTTCTTCCACCGGCATCCAGGGCAATACCTCTCACTTTCTCCGGGTCGAGCATAATGGTTTCAGAAGGCAGAAGATTCGGTGAAACCAGAATCACATCCTTATCGATCCGGGATAAAGAAAGCCTTTCACGGTAAAGCAGCTGATTTGTAATGCGCCTGAACACATCCATTATGTCCAGAGACCGCTCGGCAAGATACTCATCCCCGGAAGACTCCAGGAGCTTAACTACATTATCAATATATTCAGAGAGTATCCATTCAACGTTATGCAATGATTCGGGAATAGTCTTTTTAATCTGATCACTCATCTCAGGATCCTGCAGCATCAGAAGCTGTACATCCAGAAGCTGATGATGACCCGAAGTAGAGGGACCAAGTGTCTCTTTGATTCTTTCGATTTCTGAAGAAGCACGCTTAACGGCCTTCCGGAACCTGAGCCATTCATCTTCAACTTCAGATTCGCTTACAAAGTACTGGGGCATGGGAAAAGAATCAGCGTAATGGGCAAACGCGTGATGAATGGCGATGCCCGGAGATGCAGGTATGCCTTTATATTCCTTCATTTGTGTAAAATAATACGGACTAATCATGCAAACTGTCAAATGCAAGGTATGACATACCTTGCTTTACCTGCACTTCCCGACAAAATACCCAAGGGTACTTCTCTCGCTCCGTTTGGCAATGGATGGTATCATAGGCTCATGATATCTCCTCGTCGGAAAAAGAATATTAACAGCAGCAACCCCCGCCGCAGCCCCCGTAAATCAGAAAAGCCCGGACTGGACAGGGTAACAGTGGTATTGAGTATAGTTGCCGGGATTCTCCTTGTGCTGGTAATTCTGTTTCTGGACCGTCGTACAGTTGGAAGACTCTTCCCGGGAATAGGAAGCGGTATTACCGGCAATAACGGCAGCCCGGTTATACAGCGGGTGGAAATTGAAAATGCCCTCAGCAGTGATGCTGAACCTGTTATTGAACTCGGAGAACCGGATCAATCTTCCAGGCCGCCTCAGGAAACGGTACCCGCGGAAACAACGGAAGAAGATATACCCGGGGATTCCAAAGCCCGCTTGTTTTTTGTAAAAGTCAGCGATGAGGGTAAAATCAGCATAAAAAGTGTACTCAGGCCTGTTCCTGACAGCTCTTCACCTCTTACCATGTCAATAAAGACACTCCTTGACGGTCCCCGTCCGACGGAACTCTCCAACGATGTTCTATCCCTTATCCCTGATGGATCGCAATTAATCGGTGCACGAATCGAAGGGGGTATCGCATTTTTGGATTTCAACGAACAATTCCGCTTTAACGCCCTTGGTATCGAAGGGTATAAATCTCAGGTTGAGCAGATTGTTTACACGGCGACGGAATTCTCCACCGTGGTAAAAGTGCAGATTCTCATTGAAGGTCAGCGTATTGAATATCTTGGTGGTGAAGGCTTCTGGGTGGGAGGTCCTCTGGGGAGGGAGGATTTTTAAAGTGACCTCTGACGCCTGCCGGGGTTATCCAGAGCTCTTTCGATACGCATATCAACAAATTGAGAATTTTCAGCCGCATTAATCGATAAGAGCAGAAATATTTCAGCGTTTCCCTTTCTGCCGCTGATTGGGGAGGCCGCCGCGTCATGTACATAAACACCTTCAGCAGGTAAAACCTCAATCAAGGTTTTTAAAACAGCGGCCCGTGCTGTCCGGGTTTTTACAACCCCGTCGAACCCCTCTTCAACAGGTTGTTCATATTGCGGCTTAACCAGTGCCAGGACCGGTCCCCCGTCTGTGAGTTCAAGAAGCTTTGAAGCGGCTCCCTTTAGAGACCGAAAGGATAAATCCGCCACGGCGAATTCAGGATTGGGGATTAAATCAGAACGATTCAAATCCATCAGATCTGTCTGTTCATAAACAGATACCCGGCTGTCAGAACGCAGTTTCCATGCGAGCTGATTGTATCCGATATCAACAGCGTGAACCCTGACGGCCCCCCGGGAGAGAAGGCAGTCGGTAAAGCCGCCTGTTGAAGACCCGGCATCTAGGCAGACAAGACCCTTCGGATCCAGGGACAATGCTTCCAGAGCGCCATCCAGCTTCAACCCGCCGCGGCCGACATATTTATCACCTTTCCATTCAATATCCGATGATTTGGGAACAAGTAATTTCGGATCCCGTATTCGCTCTCCGTTCACAATGATATCGCCGCAGAGTACTGCCGAATAAAGCTTTTCCGGGTTGGATTCCGGGTATTTATCGGCCAGAACACGACTTAATGGGGCCCAGTTTGACCTGCGCTTCACTGCCACCTGTTAAAGTGCCTCGAGAATGCGGTAAATCCTTGATATGGATACAGCCTTTCCGGTTTCAGTATCAATATCCACCAGCACTCCCTGCAGAGATGCGGGTGCATCGTGAACTTCCATTCGAATAGGCAGCTGTGTCAGGGATCGGCGGATTGACAGTTCAGGAGAGGTACCGATTACACTGCCCTCTGGTCCGCACATACCAAGATCTGTGATTACAGCCGTTCCCCCCGGAAGTATCCTTTCATCTGTTGTCTGTACATGAGTATGAGTACCAAAAACAGCGGAAACCCTGCCGTCGAGATGGTGGAACATGGCCTCTTTTTCTTTGACCTCTTCAGCATGAAAGTCGACTACGATACATTTTGTCTTTTCACGAAGCCTTGCTGTGGATTTTTTTGCCGCTCTGAAAGGGCAGTCAACCGAAGCTCCCATTCTTTCTCTTCCCTGAAGGTTGAGAAAAGCAACTGATATTCCTGCGACTTCAACGATGACACTCCCATGCCCCGGTGCTCCCGGAGGGTAATTCTCCGGTCTGAGCAGGCAGTTCTCGGAATCCAGAACCGGAAAAATATCATCCCGCTGCCAGATATGGTTGCCACTTGTAATTACCGAAACTCCCATTTTGAGAAGCTTGTCCTTGTCCCCCGGAGTTAAACCGAACCCCTCAGCCAGGTTTTCACCGTTAACGGCAACCAGCTGAGCCCCCGTTTCCTTTACCAGAGGAGAAAGACCGACAAACAGGGCGCGAAGGCCCGGCTGGCCAACCAGATCTCCAAGAAAGAGTATTCGCAGGCTTTTCATTTCAGGACACTCCTTAACTTTCTATCCGCCATTAAAAAACGCCGGTACGTTCATGACGTTACCGGCGCTCATTAATTAAGGACAAGAACGCCTATCGCGCGTACTCGACAACCCGGGTGTCCCTGATAATGGTTACCCTGATTCGTCCGGGGAATTTCAACTGATCCTCGATATCCTTGGCAATATCCTTGGCAAGCTGTTTAGACTGCTGATCGTTAATACGCTCATGATTTACCATAATACGCAATTCCCGGCCGGCCTGAATGGCAAAAACCTTGTCAACGCCATCAAAACTCATGGCTATCTTTTCAAGATTTTCAAGACGCTTGATATAGTTATCAAGTGTTTCCCGACGCGCACCGGGTCTGGCGGCGGAAATCGCATCGGCCAATTGAACGATGACACCTTCAGGTGAAGTAATCTCCTCATCATCGTGATGCGCGGCAATGGCATTCACCACCCTGGGCTCTTCACCCATACGCCGGGCCAGATCGCCTCCGACTTCCGCATGTCCGCCTTCACCATCAGTTTCAAGACCCTTACCGATATCATGAAGAAGGGCTCCTCTCTTGGCGATGGCCACATCGGCCCCAACCTCGCTGGCAATCATCCCCGCGAGAATGGCAACTTCCTTGGAATGGGACAGAACATTCTGACCATAACTGGTACGGAAATGCAGACGGCCGAGGGCACGGACACCCTCGGGACGCATATCGTGAATACCGAGGTCAAAAAGAACCCGTTCCCCTTCCTCGTAGATAATCTGACTGATCTCCTTGGCCACTTTCTGAACAACTTCTTCGATACGGGCCGGATGAATCCGTCCATCTTGAATGAGCCGTTCCAGAGCAGTTTTGGCAATCGTCTTCCGAATGGGATCGAAACAGGATATCACGACAGCCTCAGGTGTATCATCAATAATGATATCCACACCTGTCAGAGTCTCAAGCGTTCGAATATTCCGGCCTTCACGCCCGATAATCCGTCCCTTCATCTCGTCATTCGGTAAACTTACCGAAGTCACGGTAATCTCTGAACTGACCTCTGTTGCAAGCCTCTGAATCGTCGTGATAAGGATATCACGGGCCTTTTTATCAGCGCTTACCTGTGCTTCCTGCTCAATCTTGTTGATCAGGACCTGTGCGTCATGCTTTGCCTCGTTCTCGAGACTCTGCATAATAATCTTCTTCGCTTCCTCGGCGGAGAGTCCGGAAATTCTTTCCAACTCTGTTTGCCAACGTAATTCTTCACCTGTCAGCTTCTTTTCCCGGTCTTCGATTTCTTCCTGTCTTTTATTTATATCTGACTGGCGTCTGTCTAGATCCGAAATCTTACGGTCGAGATTGTCCTCTTTCTGCTGGACCCGCTTCTCATATCGCTGAAGGTCGGAACGCTGTTCTCGTATTTCACGTTCAAATTGCCGTCGTTCTTCCAGGATTCTGTCCTGAGCTCCGAGAAGAACTTCTTTTTTGGCATTTTCTGCTTCTGTAACAGCATTTTCTTTCAGCCTGAGTGCTTTTTGTTCTGATGAAGAAAGTTGATTCCTGGCGTAAACCCAGCGGATGAGCCACCCGACAAGTACGCCGCCGAGGGGAAGGATGTAAATTAAAACTTTGTAGTATCGCATGATTCCCCCTATGATGCATTTTAAGACTATGATTATACCGTCGACCTAACAAGCGTCAAGGGGCAGCTTTTTTTTATTCCAATAGTACGTTTTAAAGCTATTCCCATCCGGGGTAGTTTCAACAATCTGTATTTTATGGAAATTAACAGATATTATGAGCGCTTAATTTATTATATGATAACAAGATAAGTACCAAGTACCCTGCTGAGGTTCTTGTAAGACGGCAATTATGAAAGTTCCTTATCCAAAAAAGGAATTATGCATACTTACACCTTAACAAGCATAGACAGAGGGTCGGCAGGCGCGTCTTTGAATCCCAGAAAAATATAGGACGGAGAACCGTGATAAACCGCCGGCAGAAATAATGCCGAGCGTATAAAACGGAACTCATTGTGACTGGTTTTATCGGCATAAAGAGATGTCGATAGATCCGGTACAAAAATCACTTTTCTTTCACTGAACCACTCAGACCACAAAGCCTCGTTACGTGTAATAGACAGATATGTAGCACTCTCATCATCCAGTCCTACGGCATAATCAGTTTCAAGCCCTTTCCGTGAACCTGCCAGAAGTACACCGCATATTGCATTGTAGTCTTTTGAAAGACTCATCAGGGATTTATAAATTCCGGTAGCACCTTTCTTGAAACCCCGGAGATAACGGTCATAATTCAAGCCGTCTTCCGACCAGGTAAGTTCCGGAGTTTCATTTTCAAAAAGGAAATCGTCTTCAAAAGAACTCATTCCCGGCAGAATATCGGTAGTGCCTGTCGAGATAAGGGATTCCATGGAATCACCCCTTTCACCTGAAGGTACAGGGCTCTGGAGGGTTTCTGTAACTCCGGCACTGATCTGATCCTGTATGTCTTCAATGGAAAAGAATGATACAGCCCTTTTATCCCTGACTTCCTCGATCTTTTCAACTTCCTCAATTTCCTCAAGATCTTCAAGTTCTTCTAATTCTTCGAGCTCCTCAATCTGTTCGTCAGCTTCCTGTATATCGGAGGCTTCATCAGAACTCTGAGGACTAATCTCTGTTTTTTTGAACTCTTCATCGAACATATACAACCTGTCCTGACCGACCTTGTCGATTTCAATAAGCTCCCTGGAATCATCTGAAAGTACAAG
>JAUUYD010000088.1 GCA_030590585.1 Spirochaeta sp. | reverse complement strand
TTTTTACGGGGAGGTTCCCGAGTGGTCAAAGGGGGCAGACTGTAAATCTGTTGCTTCGGCTTCGAAGGTTCAAATCCTTCTCTCCCCATTTCTTTTAAAAGGCCTCCGCATGGAGGCCTTTTTTCATGTAAAGGAAACGATTATGTCTTTAATTGAAGATGAAACACCTTTATGGAAAGACGGATTGAAATTTTCCTGTACCTCATGCGGTCATTGCTGCAGACATGAACCGGGTTATGTTTTCCTATCACCGGCAGATCTGTCCAGACTCGCAACATATTCGAGACTTCCAGAGGCCGTTTTCTCAGAAAAATACTGCAGGACAGTTGACCTGGGGATAATTACACGCCTGAGCCTTACCGAGACTGAAGACAATGACTGTATATTCTGGGATCAGGGCTGTACCGTCTATAAAGCCAGACCCCTTCAGTGCCGTACATATCCCTTCTGGCCTGCAATTCTTTCCTCAGTTGAAACCTGGGACAGCGAAGCGGAGGAATGCCCGGGAATGAATCAGGGGAAAGTACATTCATCCCGGGAAATCGCAAGCTTACTTAAAAAACGAGAACGTGAAATTTTGATATCACCGTCCCGATAAGATAGAATTATATACAGAGGTCCTTGATAATGAATTGTATCATACCCCAGGGCTCTGCTGCGGGGTATGATACAATGCTTTTCCAGCGCTCATTCGGGAATGAACCAGTTCACTCCTCTCATTTCGCTTGGAAATCACTTTTTTGGAATTAACTCTAGAGTGTTTGAAGTAAATTATGACATGGTGAGGTATTATGATCGTGCGTTTTTGGGGAGTCAGGGGGTCCAGCCCGACTCCGTTAACCCCGGAAGACATTCAAAATAAGATTTCTGCCGTAGTTCAGAGGATAAAACCATCTCATCTGCTTAATTCAGATACCCGGCAGCGTTTTCTTTCCAAACTCCCAGCTGAACTTTTCGGTACATCCGGTGGAAACACCGCATGCATAGAAGTTCTGACCGCCGATGACACCATGATTATTCTGGATACCGGTACAGGACTTCGCGAACTTGAGAAGAGGTTACACAAGTTCAGAAAAGATATTCGTGAATATCATATCTTCATGTCTCATTTTCATTATGATCATCTCCTCGGACTTCCCTATTTCGGAGCAATGTACAATCCCGGGGTTAAGATAACCTTTTACAGTCCATATCCAGCGATGAAAAGAATACTCGCAAAATTTATGGAAGTACCATATCATCCGGTTGGTTGGGACAGTTTTGCAGCTGATATCAACTTCCGAATATTGAAAAGAAATGAAACCCTGAGTCTCGGTATAGCGAATGTGGACTGGATTAGAAGAAATCATCCCAACGGAAGTATTTCCTACAAAATTTCCGAAGCCGGCCGTTCATTTATTTATTCCACCGACACAGAATTGACAGAAAAAGATTTCAGACGAACAGAAAAAAACGTAGCTTACTTTCAGGATGCTGATGCGATTGTTCTTGATGCTCAATATACCCTGGGTGAAGCTATAGAGAAATACAATTGGGGACACTCTTCATACAGCCTGGCGGTGGAATTTGTCAGGGAATTCGGTATTCAGAAATTGTTTCTTTTTCATCATGAGCCACTGAATACCGATGAAGTAATGGAAGGGATTCTACGTTCCGCTCAATGGTTTGATAGCCGTCTGGATCATAAAGGCGGCAAGTCTCTTGAAATCGATCTTGCCCGGGAGGGGCATGACTTTGAGCTTTGACCTGAAATTCAATATAGGTGGATCTGAAGTGAAAAGCCTTTGGATGTTTCTCAATGTCAATGAAAAACATCTTGATGCGGATCTATCTGCTCTAATGCACCGATTGGAATCGGAACTCTGGAACCATTTGTCCATTGATGAGATGAACAATATTGAACTATCCATGAGAGCTGTGAATGAGTAAATCCATCGCAAGCATACTTAAAGGGATAATTCTGGTTTTACTTGTAGCTATCCCGATATTGGCAATCCTTGGAGCCGGAACATTCTGGTTCATTATGGATTCTGCTTTTGGAGATCCAAGTCAATTATACGTAGAAATTACTGTTGGTAATGGAGACGATATTGCCACAGTCTCGAAACAACTGGAAAAACTCGGGTTGGTGAAGGACAGGCGATACATAACTCTACGCTTCAAGCTATTGGATAGATTGGGACGGACACCGCCGCTGCAAGCCGGCCGTTATTCGCTGAAGTTCGGTCAGAAGCCCTCGGGAATCATTAAGAATCTGACATCACCCCTCGGGGCACAACGCGTATATACGACACTTACGATCCCCCCGGGGTTAACGTCCACAAGCATCGCAGAACGTGTGGAAGAAGCAGATCTTGCTGACTCCAAAGATGTTCTTGATGCTATAATCCGTCTGGTGGATGAATATCCGGTGATGAGAACCCCGCAGGGTTTACAGGGTTACATGTTTCCCGATACCTATAATATTGAAACACCTATCGATGACAGTTCTGAAGCTTCAATAGAAACTGCAGAAACTCTCGTGAGGATGATGAGTGATGCGTTTTTCAATGAACTGGATGATATATATCCGACATGGAAAGAACTGACAGTTTCTCAACTTCATGAGAAGGTAACCCTTGCCTCAATTGTTGAAAGGGAATACCGCAGACCGGATGAAGCCCCCCAAATTGCGGCTGTTTTTAACAACCGACTGATGGAAGGAATGCCTCTTCAATCATGTGCTACTGTAGTTTACACAATTGAAGAAACTGAAAAAGGTCAGCCTTTTCAGCGTGAATATTTAAAATTTGACCGACGTATATTTGAGAGTTATCTTGAAATCCCCTCTGAATATAATACGTATTATGACAAAGGTTTACCTCCGGGTCCAATTTCTGCTCCAGGGGCATCAGCTCTTTATGCGGCCTTTTTCCCATCTGATATCGATGCGTTGTTTTTTGTTGTCAAGGACCCGGCAGCCGGCAGCCATACCTTCACACGGGATTATAATGATCACCTGGCAGCTAGAGCTGCATATCTGACACAATACGTCGTCAAGGACTGAAGATGCCGGGCAGAATCCCAGAAAGTGTTATTGACGATATCAGCCGGAAAATAGATATTCTGGATGTTGTTGGTTCTTATGTTAATCTTTCTCGAAAGGGTGACCGCTGGTGGGGACTCTGCCCGTTTCATACAGAAAAAACTCCTTCATTCTCCGTCAATCCGGAAAATAATCTTTATTACTGTTTCGGTTGTCAGAAGGGTGGTGGAGCATATCAATTTTTAATGGAAATGGAATCTCTGGATTTCCCTGAGGCTGTCAGGCAGCTTGCTGAAAAAACAGGAGTTGAAATTCCCGATTCGGACGGCGGCGGTGAGCGAAGGGATAATCGCCGGGCTCTTGAAGATCTTTACAAAAGAGTTTCAAGTACATATCGATGGCTGTTATTGAACCAGCCTGATGCTGAGCACGCTCGCAGTTACCTGAAAAAACGCGGTATAGATGATGAAACAGCTGAACTTTATCAGATTGGCTGGGCTCCGGCTGAAGGCGAATGGCTTTATCATTTCCTTTTGAAAAAGAAATATTCTCCAGAGTTTCTTTCTGAAACAGGTTTATTCAGCCGTAAATCACCGAAATGGTCATATTTTGTTGACAGATTGATGTTTCCGGTGATGCCTGATAGTGAAAGAGTTTTAGCTTTCAGTGGAAGGGCGTTAAATGACCGGGGACCGAAATACATCAATTCTCCGGAAACTGCATTGTACAGGAAAAGTCAAACTCTATACGGTCTTGGTCAGGCGAAAAAAAGCATCCGTAAGAGTAAGAATGTAGTTGTTTGCGAAGGGAATCTGGATGTTCTCTCCTGTATGCAGGCCGGAATCGGCGAAACTGTTGCTCCTCTTGGTACAGCATTTACAAATGATCAGGCAAGACTTGTAAAAAGAATAGCAAATTCTATTACACTGTTATTCGATGGTGACAGTGCTGGCAGGCGGGCTACAGTGAAAGCTGCGGTACTTGCGGAAAGCGTTGGATTGGCTGTGAAGTCGGTAAAGATACCACCGGGAAGCGATCCATCGGACATTCTTTGCACTCAAGGACCTTCAACGTTGAAAAAACTTGTCGAAAGGCCTATAAATATCTTTGAATATTTGTTAGATTTTCTGATTAGTGCCAAATCGGATAAAACCGGTGAGGCACAGGAGGAGGCCCTTATAGAGCTGACACCCTATCTGGATGCGGTTGGTTCCGATGTCAGAAGAGAAGAATACCTTCGACAATTGGCTGATGAGGTTAATGCGGATCCGATTACAGTCATCAGGGAATACAGAAATAACAGGGGAAGAGAACGTTTAAAATCATCAAAGTCGTTGTTCAAAAAGACTATAGATGGAAAACATAATTCCGTTTTTGAAGCTGTTGGCGATGAACTTTTCCTTATGACTGCCGTTGCCGTTAAAACAGAATATTTCACCACCTTGAGAAAGTCGCTCGCCCCTGAATTGTTTCGGGATAGGCGGGCTTTGTCAGTGTACAGGGTGCTGGATGAATTAGGAGTCGACGGAAAAGTACCGAGAACTGAAGCTGTTGTTTCAATGCTCGAGGATGCAGAATTGAGAAATTTCATTCTTGAGAAGGCAGCAACCGGTATTTACGATGAAAAAGCCGGAGAAACAATTGCAGAAAAAATCCGTTTACTGAGAATGCGTGCACTGCACGATGAACGTCAGGAACTGGTAAAGCTGGTTAAGGAATTATCGGAACTGGAATCTGAGAATACTGAAATCAGCGAAGCCCGCATGAAGCGTATAGTAATGATAGATCAGGAAATATTGAATATCAGGCAAGGTGAGCATGGCAGAAATCAAGTCTAACCCTACGGTAGTCAGTCTTTTGGAACATGCCCTGAAAAGCAAATCCATCAGTTATGACGAGATAAGTGATTGGTTGCCCGAAGAACTGGTTAAATCTGAATCCATGAATGACATAATCGCATTACTGGAATCATCAGGTGTCAATATTTTTGATGACACCGAAGCTACCCCGGTTATCGGCAAGACAGAATCAAAAGATCTTGATAAGAAAAGTACAGATGAATCAGACGTCGAAGATGATGATAATCATGAAGCGGAAGTCATACTGGATGATGACGTAGAAGTTATTGAAACTGATATCGGAGTCGGTTCAGGCATTGTAAAAAGTGATGACGAAGCTGAGATATCTACAGCTGAAGATGATGACGAGGAAGAAAATGAAGAGGAAGGCGCGGTAGAAGAGGAACTGGCAGCAACCGTAGAAAAAAAACCAGCTGTTGTTAGAACCGCAGCTTCAACAAAGAGAAAACTTGTCTTTAATGATAAGGATTCTTCTGTAGACGATCCCATCCGTCTTTATCTCAGAGAAATCGGTAAAGAAAATTTACTGACAGCCGAGCAGGAAGTTACTCTTTCCAAACAAATGGAAGACGGTGAGAATATCATCAAAAAAGTTCTAAAAACCTCAGGAATGATAATTCCAGAATTCCATGAATTAGCTCAGAAGGCTTTCAGCAAATCCGACCCTCGGGAATTAAACTACTCAAAAAAAGAAATTTCTGACTTTCTGGCAGAACGGCGAAGAATTAATCAATTCTACAAAGAAGCCATCAGAGGGCTGGTAGCCCCTTTAAAACAGTATATGGATTTGAAATTCCGCATTGCTGCGACTGATGGTGATGTTCTTACTGATAAAAAACTTGTAAACAAACGTAAAAGCCTTCTTAAGAATATTTCAGTAGTTGATATACATCAGGAAGAAATAGTCAGGTTCTCAGATCGATATGCGGCAGCTGTAAAGAAAATAAAGCAGTATCAGCAGAAGCAATACCGCATCGAAAGGACACTTGGTGTTCGTTCAATGCGTGAAATCCGAGTCCTCGGGCGTGGCCTTGCCAAAGCCGGAGAACGGGAAGAAGTTGAGGAACGCCTGGGGCTGAGCTCTGATGAAATTAAAGAGTTTATCCGGCAGGTACAGGTTACCGAGAAAAAACTTCGCAGCATGGAAATAGATTTTGAAGCCTCTGTCGAAGACATTCTGGATATGGCGGATGAAATAATTCATGGCCGGGTTATGATGAAAACAGCGAAAGACCGTCTTATCAAAGCCAATCTACGCCTTGTTGTCAGCATTGCAAAAAAATATACAAATCGCGGCCTTCACTTTTTCGATCTCGTTCAGGAAGGTAATATAGGCCTGATTAAAGCTGTCGAGAAGTTTGAATACAGAAAAGGCTACAAATTCTCAACGTATGCAACGTGGTGGATACGGCAGGCCATTACGAGGTCAATTTCTGACCAGGCCAGAACCATCAGAGTACCTGTTCACATGATTGAGCAGATCAATAAAGTTGTGAGAGAGTCCCGTCAGCTTATGCAGATGAAAGGGCGGGAACCGACTGATGAAGAAGTGGCCGAACGTCTAGGCTGGACTGTCGCAAGAGTGAAGTCAGTAAAGAATGTTGCCAGAGAACCTATCAGCCTTGAAACTCCCATAGGAGAAGAGGAAGATTCTCTTCTTGGCGATTTCATTGAGGATAAGGATGTTGAAAATCCCGCAACTCAGACAGCCTTCCGTATACTTCAGGAACAGCTCCAGGAAGTTTTGGAAACCTTACCGCCCAGGGAACAGGAAGTTCTGAAAATGCGTTTCGGCCTTGAAGATGGTTATTCTCTCACCCTTGAAGAAGTGGGCTTGTATTTTAATGTCACAAGAGAGAGAATCCGGCAAATTGAAGCTAAAGCACTACGTCGCCTTCGGCATCCCAAGAGAAGCCGAAGGCTCAAAGATTATCTGGAAAATTAAGAGAATAAGGACAGGACAGTTATGGAAAATACATTTGAGACATTGCAGCTGCTGCAGGAAATTCTTTCAGAAAAGTACGCCATTGAGCGTGACATCCTTGAGATACCCAGAGCTCTGGAAACCAAGCAGGAGATTCTCAACCGACTGAAAAAGTCCTATGTTGACAAGAATCAGGAGTTCGAAACAACAAAAGATGAAATCCGTCACCTCAACTTTGAAATGAATGAAGCTGAGCGTTTAAGAGAAGACTCTGAAAGAAAAATGGATGTCATCACTACTCAGAGAGAATATGAAGCTTTAGACAAGGAAATTCGCGATGCCGGTGAAAAAGAACAGCGCTTCCGCCGGGATATTCAGAAGCGTGAACGTGATCTTGAAGAAATGAAATCGTCCCTCGAACGTGAAGAACAGATGATCAAAATGCAGCAGGACGAATTGACTACCGAGAATGATAAAATAAAGGCCGAGACAAGCGATAAAGAGACCCTGTTGGCCAGCCTTGCCAAGAAAGAAGGGAAGATTACACCTGATATGGATGATGATATTCTTTTCAAATTCCAGCGTATCATTCGCAATAAATCAGGTGTTGGTATTGTACCTGTCAAGTCAAATATATGCAGCGGTTGTCATATGGTTCTGCCTGCCCAGTTTGTGAATGATATTCGAGGCGGTAAAGAAATTCAGTTCTGCCCCTATTGCAGCCGAATCCTTTTCTGGGAAGAGGGTGGAGATCCGGTTTCCGAAGCATATGAGTTCGATGATGATGATGTTGGAGGATTAGCCGACCTGGTGGACGGTGAATCTGAACTGGACTGACATAGCAATGATATTCTGTATAGAATATTAGTGAGAAGGCGCCGGCTGAACCGGTGATTTGGGCTGCAGGCAAGACGGAAAAAGCACAGTGAGCGCAGTGTGGCAAAAGCCACATGAGCATCACGAGCATTTTTCCAACGCGGCATGCGACTTTAAGAACGGTTCAGTTAAAGATTTAGAAAGGCATCGGCTGAACCGGGGATTTGGGCTGCAGGCAAGGCGGGAAAAGCACAGTGAGCGCAGTGTGGCAAAAGCCACATGAGCATCACGAGCATTTTCCCAACGCGGCATGCGACTCAAAGGACGGTTCAGTTAAAGATTTAAAAAGGCATCGGCTGAACCGGGGATTTGGGTTGCAGGCAAGGCGGGAAAAGCACAGTGAGCGCAGTGTGGCAAAAGCC